>NZ_JAEKNS010000014.1:0-19004 GCF_016464765.1 Candidatus Aeolococcus gillhamiae
CGCTCGACCGCCACGAGGTCGCGCGCGGCCAGCGCTGCGCCGATCTCCTCGCGTGCGGCGGCGCCCACCCCCGCGCCTGCGAGGAGGGCGGGGAGGAAGGCGGCGTGGCCGACGTCCACCTGGATGTCGGTCACCCCGGCGGCGTCGACGGCGGCGATCGCCAGGGCGATGCACTCGGCGTCGGCGCCGAAGTCGGCGTCGCCGACCAGCTCGCAGCCTGCCTGCACCGCCTCGCGGCGCCGTCCGCCCAGCAGGGTGCGATTGCGCACCACCGGGCCCGCGTAGCAGAGGCGCATTGGGAAGGGGCCGTGACGCAGCTGCGCGGCCACGGTGCGGGCCACGCTCACGGTTCGCTCGCCGACCAGCGCGAGCATGCTGCCGTCGGCGTCCATGAAGCGGAACAGCTCATCGCCGGCGTCTGGTCCGAGCCCGCGCTCGATGGTCTGCGCGTACTCGACCGTGGGCGTGTCGATGAGCTCGTAGCCGGCGGCTTCGAACGTCCCCACCAGGGCGCCCGTCAGCGCCCGCCGTGCGGAGGCTGCGCCGGGCAGCCAGTCGCCGAATCCGCCTGGCCGCGCGGCGGCGCCGTGTGCTGTCATCCGCGACAGTGTACGGACGGCCGTGCGACAGGCCTCACCCCAGCGCGGCGATGAGAGCGTCGTTCTCGGCCACGTTGCCGACGGTGATGCGCACGCTGCCCCGGTCCGGCGTCGCGAAGCAGCGCACCAGGACGCGCCTGTCGCGGAGCTGCGCTGTGGCCTCCGCGGCCGTGCCGGTGGGCGGCACCGCGCACACGAAGTTGGCATGCGACGGCGTCACCACCCAGCCACGATCGGCCAGCGCGGTGCTTATGCGGGCCCGTTCGGCGACCACCTGCTCGACGAGACGGCGATGGTGGTCGATGTCCTCAAGGGCGGCCAAGGCCCCGGCAACGGCGCAGCGATCAACGGGGTAGGACTCGCCGACGGCGCTGAGATCGGCGATCAGCGCCGCGTTGCCCACGGCGTAGCCGACCCGCAACCCCGCCAGCGCGTACGACTTGGAGAAGGTGCGCAGCACGACCCAGCTTGGACGATCGGCGAGCAACGGGATGCAGGAGCTCGGCGCGAAGTCGCAATAGGCCTCGTCGATCACCAGCACGCCCGGGGTGTGCTCGAGGTCACCCGCCAGCTGCTCGGGCTCCCACCATGTGCCGGTCGGGGTGTTGGGGTTGACGAGGAAGCGCAGTGGCGCGTCCATGGTCGCGAACTCGGCGGGCACGCGACGGTCGCCGTCGAGCTCGACCTGCCCGGTGCGCGCCCCGTGGAGCTGCGCCGCCACAGGCAGAAGCGAGTAGGTGGGTTCGGTGAGCAGCACGGTCGCACCCGGTTCGCAGAACGCGCGCAAGCAGTCGTTGATGAGCGCGTCCGCGCCGTTGCCCACCACCACCTGTGACGGTTCGACGCGGTGGTGGTCCGCCAGCGCGCTGCGCAGCGGCTCGGCATCGGGATTGGGATAGCGGTTGAGGTTGGAGGCCGCCGCGCTCACCGCCGCCGCGACACGTGGTGACGGCGGCAGCGGGGATTCGTTCGTGTTGAGCTTGACCCACGCGGTGCCGTCGGCCGGCTGCTCGCCGGGCACGTAGCCGAAACCGGCGCCGAGCGAGGGGCGCAGGAACCGGGACATGGTCAGCTGGCCGAACCGTCTGTCATCGGCGCAGTCTACGAAGCGGGCGCGGCGCGGCCGCCGGGGCTCACGCTATCCTCGCGCGACTCCGCAGACGACGAATCCGGGGAGGCCTTGGCGCTGTGAGCAACGCGAACGCGGCTCTCGCACGTTCAGCATCGTCGCGACCGCGCCTCACCCTCACCGTCGGCGGGCTCGTCGTGCTCGCGGTGATGATCGCCATGCTGCCGCTCATCATCCGCCGGGTTGGCGACGCCGACTACTGGTGGCACATCACCACCGCGCGGTGGATCCTCGATCACCACGCGCTGCCAACCCATGACCTCTTCACGTACACGGTGCCCAGCCACGTCTGGACCGACCACGAATACCTGACCGAGCTGGCCATGTCCGGCCTCGGCCGCCTCGGCGGCCAGCTGGCCATCAGCATCGGGCTCGGGTTGGTCACCTGGGCCGGTTTCTGGTTCATCCTCAAGCGGATCGCCGCCCAGCCGACGCACTTCGTGGCCACCGCGGGTGCTCTGGGGTTGGCCGCTCTGGCCGGCGTCGCAGTGTGGGGGCCGCGGCCGCAGGTGGTCACCTTCGCGCTGGTCTGCGTCGAGCTGTACCTCATCGAGCGGTTCCTGCGCACCGGGTATCGCGGCCTCTACGCGATGCCGCTGATCATGGTGGCGTGGGCGAACCTGCACGGCGGCTTCGTGATCGCCTTCCTCTTCCTCGGTATCGCGGTGGTGGTGGAGCTCATCAAATGGCTAGTCGACCGCGGCAACCTGGAGGCGCGGTGGAAGGCGGGGCGAATCGCGCTCGTGACTGTGGCCTCGGCGGTCGCTGGACTGCTCAACCCGCACTTCTTCTCGCTGTACGTGTACTCGTGGCGCACCCAGACCAGCACCGTGCAGCAGTCGTTCATTGAGGAGTGGCAGTCGCCGGACTTCCACAGCTGGTCGATGCGCGGCTTCGAGGCGATGATCGTGCTGCTGCTCATCGGCCTGGCCGTTCGGCGCGCCCGGCCCACCTGCTTCAGCGTGGCCATAACGGTGGTGACGCTGCTGTTCGCCCTGCAGTCGTGGCGCCACATCATCCTGTTCACTGCTGCCGCGACGCCTCTGCTGGCCTGGTCGTGGGCACCCGCCATGGAGGAGCTGGGGCGGCGCTGGTCCGGGTTGGGCAGGCGGTTGCGGCTGAGCGCACAGCAACTGGTGCGTGGGGCCGCCCTGGTCACCGCGGTCGTCGCCCTGGCAGTGCTGGTGGTTTTGCGCTCTTTGCTGGCGCACCAGGCGGCGAGCACGCTCGATAACTACCCGGCGGGCGCCGCTGACTACCTCGACGCCCATGCCAACGTCGGCACGCACATGTTCAGCGACTATGCGTGGGGCGGTTACTTCATCTACCGCTTCTATCCGGAGCCGTCGCGACGCGTGTTCATCTTCGGTGAGGCAGACCTGATGGGTGACACCATCATGAACCAGTACGTCGAGGTGGTCGGCCAACACAGCGACTGGATGGATGTGCTCAACAGCCACAACGTGGACTACGTGGTGTTCGCGCCCAACCGGCCGCTGACCTCGGCGCTGGCGGCCTCCCCGAACTGGCACCTCGTGTACTCCGACAAACTTTCGGTGATCTACGTCCGCGGCTGACCACGCCGCGCCCCAGGAAGCGACGGCGAGCGCCGAGGATCGCGCGCTGGGCACGGTGGTGCGCGTGGTGGTGACACGTCCGCAGCGACTCGCCGCCGCCAAGGAGGCGGTGGATCACGTCCTGAGCGACATCGACCAGGCGTGCAGCCGCTTTCGCGAGGACAGCGAGCTGAGCCGGCTGAACGCCGGGGCCGGGCGGGAGCAGTCGGTGAGTCCGCTGCTCGCGCTGGCGATCGGCCACGGGCTGCGCGCTGCTCAGCTGACCGGCGGCGACGTCGACCCCACCGTCGGCACGGCGATGCGACTGATCGGCTACGACGTCGACTACGCGTCGGTGGCCGCAACCGGCGAACCGCTGGTGCTGACCGTGCAGCCAATCCCGGGCTGGCGCAGCGTCCGCTTCAGCGAGCTGACCCGTAGTGTGTTCATCCCGGATGCCGTCGAGCTCGACCTCGGGGCCACCGCCAAGGCTCTGGCCGCAGACCTCGCTGCGGCGGCAGCGCTGGCAGCGCTGGCGGGAGGGGGCGCTCTGGTCAGCCTCGGTGGCGACATCGCCCTGGCCGGCACTCCTCCGACGGGAGGATGGACCGTCCAGGTGTCCGACAACAGCACCGATCCCCTCGACAGCGCGGCGGAGCGCATCAACCTGGCGGTGGGCGCGATGGCGACGTCGAGCACCCGCACCCGCAGCTGGCGGCGCGGCGGCGTCGTGCTCCATCACATCATCGACCCGCGCACTGGGGGCCCTGTCGAGAGCCCGTGGCGGCTCGCCACGGTGGTCGCGGCGACGTGCGTCGACGCCAACACCGGGTCGACGGCCGCCATCGTGCGTGGCGCGGCGGCGGTGCCGTGGCTAGAGGAGCAGAAGCTGCCCTCGCGCCTAGTGGGCAACGACGACGCGGTGGTGCGCATCGCCGGCTGGCCCGCGCCCGCCGCGCGCGCTGGGGACTGACTCACAGCCAGCCCTCAGGGTCTCCTCATCCCGCTCCGATGCGGCGTGACCAGCATGAGGTCATGACCCGCAGAGAGAACGGACCGGCCGGGCCACGGGCAGCGATGCAGCGCCGCGACCGCGCGATCCGGCTCCGCCGCCGCCTCACCGCCACCGCCGCCGCGGCGGGCGTGGGAGCTGTCGGCGCATTCGGCTTCCTGGCTGCCGCCCACAACTCCGGCAGCGTTGCCGTGGCGAGCACCACCGCCACGTCGGATGCGCCGGCGCACGGCCTTGGCGGTCACAACGGCCGGGCTTCTTGGCGGTGCATTCGCGGGCGGGTTCATCGTGACCCAGGCGGCCACCGCCACGCCGAGCGCCACCACAAGCCCGAGCACTGGCACGACAACGCCGACCGCGGGCAGCTTCCACTCCAACGAGAACGCCACCCACGAGGCGGGCGAGAGCGCTGCGCGCGAGGCCCAAGAGAACGCGGGACAGGTCCCCACCGTCCCGTAACCCAGCCTCCAGACAGACGGCAACATCAGGGCCGGCAATGCGCCGGCCCTTTCGCGTGTGTGGGCGTGCGTATGCTGATCCGTGATGACACCGCGCACCGCCAGGCTCTGCGCAGGCGTGCTGCTGGTGGCGGCCGCCGTCTTCGGTGTCGTCCGCCTCACCGCAGCCCCCACCGCACCCGCTGCCTCGGCACGCGCTACCCCCACGGCCCACGCCACCGCGACCGCGAGCATCAACGCCGCGCCGCTGGATCCCCTGACTATCGCGGCGATGCGTGCGCGAGCCTACGCGGCGAGCACGCTGACGACGGTGCGGTCCGATGGTGACCAGGGTGGCTACGTCAACAGCGTGGTCTCGTTCGTATCCGACGGGCTCATCGAGTACGCGCTGCAGAGCGTCCCCGACGGCAGTCGGCCGGCGGCCGGCTGGCCGGTGGTGATCCTCAGCCACGGCTACATCGATCCCAGGACGTACCGCACCGACGACAGCTCCTACGCGCAGTTCATCGCCACGCTGGCGCGAGCGGGGTACCTGGTTCTGAAGCCGGATTTCCGCGGCCACGGCCGGAGCCAAGGGGTGCCCGAGGGCGGATACCTCTCGCCGGTGTACACCTACGACCTGCTCAACCTGATCAGCACGGTCAAGGTCGACCCTCGAGTCGACGCGTCGCGCATCGGCCTGTTCGGTCACAGCCTGGGTGGCTACCAGGCCCTGCGCGCGATGGTGATCTCGACCAGCGTGAAAGCGGCCGTCTTCATGTCCGCTGTCGTCGGCTCGCTGGACGACATCTTCTTCCACTGGTCGACGGTCACGGCCACACCGACCGCGGCACCGCCGCCCGTGCAGCAGCAGGTCGCCCAGTCGCTGATCGCCAACAGGGGGACGCCGAAGACGGACCCCAACTTCTACAACGAGGCCTCGGCGATCAACTACGTGAGCGCGTCCACAGCCGCGGTGCAGATCGACGAGGACGTCAGCGACAGCCAGGTGCCGAAGCTGTTCTCAGACCACCTGTACGCCGCTCTGCAGGCCGCGGGCAAGACCGTCGAGTACGTGCCGTACCTCGGCGACGACCATCAGTTCACCAGAAACCGCGCCGCCGTCCTGGGCAACGTGCTGGCCTTCTACCGCACCCATCTCTGAAACAGACGAGAAGACGCGGACTGATTCAGCTGGTCGGCGGCGTTCCCGGCGCACCACCGGGCGCACCACCGGGGGGCCCCAGCCACCGCGGGGCGGCCCGCTAGTTGGGTGGGTGCCGTCGACCATGTCGGTGACCCGCTGCTGGGTCAGCGTCTTGTCCTGTGCGGCCTGCGCCGGGGTGATCTGTCCACTGGCAGCGCGCTGGTCGATCTCGGCATTCTCGGACGCGACCAGTGCGCTGATGACGTCGGCCGCGGTCTTGCTGTGCGCGGTGGCGATTGCCGCTATCGTCTTGCCTGCGGTGAGCTCGGTCTGCAGCTGGTTGGTGCTGATGCCGATGGCTGTGGCGATCACCTGCTGGTCCTCAGCCTGCGCACCCGGTCCGCCGTGACCTCCCGAGCCGTGCTCCGGCTCGGTGCCGTTGACCATGTCGGTGACGCGGCGGGTCGTCTGTGCCTTCATCTGCGTGGCCTGGGCGCTGGTGATCGTGCCGGCCTTGGCCGCCGCGTCGATCTCGGCGTTCTCGTCGCCGACAAGCGTTGCGATGACCGTTGTCAGGTCGACGCTGCGCTCCTTGGCGATGGCCGCGATCGTCTTGCCGGCCGCCATGTCCGTCTGCAGCTGCGTGGCGTGGGCAGGCGGTGGTGGGGGCGGCGGTGGTGGAGGGGTCAGGTCCGCGGTGCCCGGGCCGCTGCTGGTGAGGTCGTCCGACATGCTCGGCCTCCGGGTCGTTGTATGGCTTGTTGCTGCCGTCGAACACTGTGATCGCGCAGCCTTACAACTCCGTGACCCGGGGCTGTGATTTCGCTGTGAGTGTCGCTGTTTCGCGGCGATCGGAGATGAGTCGCAATGCCAGCATCGGGCAGCTCGAGACCGCCCGGCGAGCCTGCGCGAGCAGGGGAAGCGGAACGATCCGGTCGGCCACGACGGGTATCCCCAGTCGTCGAGCGTGATGACCTCAGGAAAGAGTTCTGCGCACACCCCACGCCCGTCGCAGCGCGTGCGGTCGACGGCGAAGCGCGAGCTCCTGCGGCCACCGCTCGGCAGCGCGTCATCGTGCAGCCGCGTCGCTGTGCATGGGCTTCGAACTCATCGGCAAAGACGCGCAGCGCACTGAGCAGCATGGCCGCGGCGCCGTCGGGTGATGGCATGCCCCGCGACCACTGAGCTGGGTTGCCCAGCGCTGCGCGCGCGCCAGCTCATCCGACGCGGCCGTGCCAGCGGCGATCCGTTGCACCCCCTCGGCGACGGCGCGCAGACGCTGAGAGCTGCGGCTAAGCGCTGATCACCACCGGCGTGCCGATCGGCGTCCAGTCATACGCCCACGCCATCACCGGGGTGGGGGTGTGCACGCAGCCGTGGCTGGCGGCCTGCTGGTTGTATTCGCCGCCCGGGCCGTACGAGCTGGTCGATTCCCACCAGGCGTCGTGAATGTAGTAGCCGCCGCTCGCGAACCCGAGGCCCCACTTGCACGGGGTGGGGTTGTAGTAGAAGGGCGAGCCCTTCGGCCACGGCGAGACGAATGTGTAGTTGGTGGGCTTGCTCATCACCGAGAAATGGCCCGTCGGGGTGGGCAGCAAGGGCCGGCCGGTGGTCACCGGGGTGGCCTTGACAACGCAGCCGTCCTGGTAGAAGAGCATCTCCTGCAGCGAGAGCGAGATGGTGATCACCTTGCCGGCGCCGACGGAGTACCCGCATTGGTGGGCCGCGAGCTCGGTGGCGATCTGGTTCTGGAGCGAGCTCACCGACGCGGCGGCCGCGTTGAGCTGGTCGGCGGTGCGCGCCGCGCGGAATTGGACGCCGATCCCCGCTTGCTGTGCGCTGAGGGCTGCGGCGTTGGGCGTGTGCTCGGCAACCGCCTGGTCGGCGCTCCACAGCAGCGGCTGGATCTGGCCACCCACCTGGTTGTTGAGGTTGACCAGCGACTGCAACGTGCTGAGAGCGGGGAGGAGCTGCTCACCGGTGTTGATGGCGGCGAGGTTGTCATTGGCGGCGATCTGGTTGCTCAGCTGGTCGGCGAGCGCGCCCACGTTGCCGGCGTCGAGGTTGGCGCCGGCCGCCACGGCGACCAGGTGCCGAGCGGTGGAGAGGACCTGCTGCGGCCCTCCCGCAGACTGCAGCGCCGCCGCCAGCTTGACGCGCTGGGCGGCGACGACGGCCGTCCGCTGCTGCGCGATGAAGCTCTGCCACGAACTCGCCAGGGCACTGATCGCGGCGGGACTCCTGGCTGCGCTGAGCTGCCTCGGCCACTGTCCCGCAGCCGCAGTGGCGTCGCCGGTCAGCCAGGAGGACTGCTGCGCGGCCAAGTCGTTCCACTGGGCGATCACCGCCTGGGCCCGGCTGCGCTGCGCGTCGAGCGCCGCGCTCCAGGCCGACTGGGTCTTGGTACGGAGCCGGTCGAGCAGGGCCGGGCCCTCGTTGCCGAACCACCCCGGCGACCACCACGCTGCGGTTGGCGCCTGGCTGCCCAGCTCGGCGCGGAGCGGCGCCAGGCTGGCGGCGGGCACGCCCGCGGCCTGGTCGCGGTCCCACTGGGCGCTGAGCTGGGCGGCGGCGTCAGTGAAACTCTTCTGGCGGTCGCCGGCGGCGTGCGCTGTGACTGCGCCGGCAGCGACGCCGCAGACGAGCAGCAGAAGAGGGGGGATCAGGTAGCGAGGGCGCATGGTGATGAGGATCGTGGGGCTGGGATGAGCCAACTGTAGCCGGTGAGCCCGGAATCGAACTCGGCAATCGGGGAACCCGGGGTGGCCGGCGATGGTTACGGACCGCCTGGCGGGCTCAGCCCGGGGACTCCTCCCGGCGGTGCGTCGCGGCCAGCTCGGTGAGCATCCGCGGGTCGAGGTCGGCCCCGCTGATGGTGGCCACCTTGCAGGCGGTCACCGCGCGCACGGTGGCGGTGCGGCGGCCGCCTTCGATGAGCGCCCGCTCGCCGAGCACCGCTCCGGGTCCCAGCTGGCCGAGCGGCTTGCCACCGACCTCCACCGCCACCACTCCGTCGAGCACCAGGAAGACGTCGCTGCCCTCATCGCCCTGCTCGAGCAGCGTCCCGCCCTGGGCCACCTTGCTGATCCGCGGCTTGGTGCCGCCGCGCATGATGTGGCCAGATAGCTCACGCTCCAACGCCGTCTCGACCTCGCTCACCAGCGCCGGCGAGTCCTCGTCGCCCCACGGGGTGTGCGAACCGAAAGCGCGTTGGTACCAGTCCTTGAAGTCCACCAGGCCCGATTTCAGGACCAGCTTCCCGTCCCTGTCGTAGATCCAGTGGCGAGGGAACGGGCTGGCGCCGGTCACCTCGTGGACGGAGCTGCCGTCGGCGTACAGGGTCAGCGACAGCGTGGTCCACACCAGCGGCGCCGATATCTGCACGAACGGTGGGTACTTGACGCGGCGCGGCGCGGGCACGCCGGTGCGACCACCGTAGGTCTGCACGAACTTCACCCAGCCCTCGGAGACGACCGGGGCGTGCTGCCGGTCGGGGAAGGCGACGGCAGCGAAGGTGGCGACCCGGCCGGCCAGACGCATGGTGGTGGACCCGATGTGGCCGCCGCCGCTGTAGCCGTGCCCGGTGATCCGGCCGTCGTCGACCTCGATCCACGCGCTGAGGCGATTGGCGAAGCGGAACCGGTCGGCCTCGCGGAGTGCCTCGAGGTCGTCGACCTGGTCGGGCGGGGGCTCGTCGTAGTGGGCGACGCCCATGTCGAACGGCATCCGGGTCATGCCTCGAACGGCTTCCGAGGGGATCCACGAGATCGACGTGACGGACGACTCGATTTTCATTGTCAGGTACCTCCCGGCGGCCATGATCGTCCACGGGCAGCGACGGCGTCGAGGGTGCCGGCGCGACTGTTGGAGGGGTGCTCCCCACCGGCCAACCGTGGTGCTCACCCCATTGCCGATTTTCCGGCCCCCCCTACAGTCGCCCCATGGCCAGAGACGCATCCATACGGGTTGTGCTCGCCGACGACAACCTGATCGTCCGCGAGGGCGTGCGGGCGCTCCTCCTGATCGCCGGGGACATCGAGGTCGTGGGCGTTGCCGGCGACTACGACGAGCTGGTGGCGGGCGCGGACGCGCTCACCCCGCAGGTGGTGGTCACCGACATCCGCATGCCGCCGAACTTCACCGACGAGGGCATCAGGGCGGCCCGCCTGATCCGCAAGCAGTACCCGGGCACGGGCGTGGTCATCCTCTCCCAGTACGACGAGCCCGAATACGCCATCTCGCTGCTCAGCGAGGGTGCCGCCGGCTACGCGTACCTGCTCAAGGACGGCGTCGCTGAGGGCGACCAGCTGGCCCGGGCGGTGCGTGAGGTCAGCGCGGGTGGCTCGATGCTCGACCCGCGCATCGTCAACGCGCTGACCAAGCCGGTGACCGACGGCGGCAGCCTCAGTGACAGCGACGAGCGGCTCCTCCAGATGGTCGCCGAGGGGCGGCCGATGAAGTCCATCGCGGTGGCCATCAACTCCACGGCCGAGGCCGTCTCCGACGCCGTTGAGCACCTCTTCCTGCAACTTGCACAGCAGGCCAGCAGTGGGACGCAGAGCGCGTTGCAGCGGCTGCGGCTCCTGCACCGCGCCATCGTCGACCGCGAGGAGCAGGGCGAGAGCCTCAGCCGGATGCTCCCCGGCGGGCTGGCCCAAAAGCTGCGCGAGCAGGGCGTCAAGCCGGGGGAAACGGAGCGCCTCACCGTCACCGTGCTGATGTCGGACATCCGCGCCTACTCGACAATCGCGGAGGTGGCCGACCCCAGCGTCCTTGCCGGCCAGCTGCACGAGCACCGCGCCGAGATGAACCACGCGCTCCTCGGTGAGAACGGCACGGTCATGCAGTTCGTCGGCGACGCCGTGATGGCGGTGTTCGGCGCGCCGTTCCCGCAAGCGGACCAGTGCGAGCGAGCGGTGGCGGCAGCGGAGGCCATGCACGCTCGGCAGGCCGAGCTCAACGCCCGCTGGGCTGCCGCCGGCCTGCCGCCGTTCCATCTCGGCATCGGCGTGTCCACCGGCGACGTCGCAGCCGCCCTGCTCGGGTCGGATGAGCGCCTCGAGTACTCGGTTGTCGGTGATGCGGTCAACCTCGCCCAACGGCTCCAGCAGTGGGCCGAGGGCGGTCAGACCGTGCTCAGCGATCCCACCTTTGCAGCGCTGTCGCCGCCGCCGCACGCCGAACGGCTGGAGCCCGCCCTTGTCAAGGGACGGCAGACGCCTGTCGGCGCGCACCGGCTGGGTACTGCCCTCGTCGCGACGTGAGCAGCAACGGTTCGCCGAGCCGGCGCGTTCTGCGCTTCGCTGCGGCGCTCAGCGTGCTGGCACCGTGCATCGCCCTTGCCCTTGCGGCCTCCCTGGGAGTGCTCATCTACGCGGACCGCAGCGTGCCCGAGAATGAGTGGATTCGCGGTGTCGGTGCCGCGGTTTTCGCCCTGCTGGTGGCGCCGATGGGCAGCCTTCTGCTGCGCCGCGTCCCGCGCAACCCACTCGGCTGGATCTTCAGCGCGGCCGCGGTCACCACCGGTCTCATCGAGCCACTGGCGTTCCTCGCCATCCACGGCACCTACGTCGAGCACGACCGCTCGTGGTGGACACTCCTCAGCGCCTGGCTGACCGAGCCTCTCGCGGTGGTGTCCGTCGGCCTTCTCGTCGGCGTGGTCCCGTTGCTCTTTCCCGACGGAGTGGTGGCCTCCGCCCGGTGGCGGCGCTACCGTAGATTCCTAACGGCCTTCGTACCGCTGGCCGCGCTGGCTGTCGCGGTGCAGACGGGTGTCGGGCTCACCACAGTTCGCGTCAACAGCAGCGGCGGCCTTTCCTCGGACACGCAGAGCGCGTCGGTGGCGATCGCCTTCCTCGGCCTCCTGGCGTGCTCCGCCCTGTCAGCCGCCAACCTGGTCGGCCGCTACCGTCGCGCCGAAGGGATCCGCCGCCGCCAGCTCCGCAGCTTCGCCATCGCTGTGGTCGTGATCATCGCCTTCGGCTTCATCCCGCACCTCATCAGCAACATCGCCCTGGAGGACCCCACCGCGCTGGCCGTGGCCATCACCAACGCGGTGATGGTCGGGTCATTCTCACTCCTGCTCCTGGCCATGGGGATCGCCATCCTGAGGTACCGGCTGTTCGGTATTCAGGTGCTGGTCAGCCGCACGCTGGTCTACGGATCGCTGGCTGTTTTCATCACCGCCGTGTACGTCGGCATCGCCGTCGGCATCGGGGCGCTGGTCGGCGGCGGTGGCAAGCCCAACCTCGGGCTGTCGATCCTGGCCACCGCAATCGTCGCCATCGGGTTCCAGCCGGTGCGCGAGCGTGTCCAGAAGATTGCCAACCGGCTCGTGTACGGCAAACGGGCGACACCATACGAAGTGCTGTCGCAGTTCTCAGAGAGGGTGGCCGAGTCGTACTCCCTGGACGACGTGATGCCACGGATGGCGCGCGTCCTGGCCGAGGGGACGGGGGCGCAGCGCGCCGACGTCTGGCTGCGCAGCGGAAACATGTGGCACAACGCGGCTGTCTGGCCTGGCGATGCGACGGCGGCGAATCCGGTCGCTGCGGACGGATCGCTGCCCGCCATCAACGGAGCCAGCCGGCTGGTCGAGGTGCGCCACCAGGGTGATGTGCTGGGCGCTCTGGGCGTCACCAAACGCAGTGGCGAATCGCTGACGCCCGTGGAGGACAACCTGCTCTCGCATCTTGCCTCGCAGGCGGGATTGGTCCTGAAGAACGTCGGCCTCACCGGTGACCTGCAAGCGCGGCTTGTCGAGCTGCGCGCGTCGCGGCAGCGGCTGGTGACGGCACAGGACGAGGAGCGCCGCAAGCTGGAGCGCAACCTCCACGACGGGGCACAGCAGCACCTTGTCGCCATCAAGGTGAAGCTCGGCCTTGCCGAGATGCTGATGCGCCGCGACCCGGAGACGGCCAAGCTCACCCTGGATCAACTGAAGGGCGACGCCGACGAAGCGCTGGAAACCCTGCGCGATCTGGCGCGTGGCATCTACCCACCGCTCCTCGCCGAGAAGGGCTTGGGCGCTGCTCTCGCATCGCAGGCTCGGAAGGCGACCGTCCCGGTGACCGTCGAAGCCGACGGCATCGGCCGCTATTCGCAGGACGTCGAGGCCGCCGTGTACTTCTCAGCGCTGGAGGCGCTGCAGAACGTGCAGAAGTACGCGCAGGCGTCGGAGGCGACCGTGCGACTGCGTGAGGACGCTGGTGCGTTGCACTTCGAGGTCGCTGACGACGGGAGAGGTTTCGATGTCGCCAGCACCACCAGGGGCTCGGGTCTCACCAACATGGCCGACCGCATCGACGCTCTTGGCGGCGAGCTAGGGATTGAGTCCGCGCCGGGCCATGGCACCAGGCTGCACGGCCGGCTGCAGGTGACCGCCGCGAGCGTACCCGCGTGACGGTCGCAGCGCAGCGGCGCGCGTGGACCACGCCTCTGGCCGTCGGCCTGGCCGCAATGGCAGTTGCGGCGGCAGCGACCACGGCCACGCTTGCCTTCCTCAACCGCGCGTCGTTCCCCAACCTGGATGCAGCCGACCCGACGTCGATCCTCATCCCGCTCGGAGTTGCAGTATTGGGCGCGCTGGTTGCCTCACGCCGTCCACACAACCCGACCGGCTGGCTCTTCTTGGTTCTCGCTGTGGTGGGGGGGCTGCAGGGGGTGGAGGATCAGTACGTCAGGTACGCGCTGGTGACTCACCCGGGTTCATTGCCCGGGGCAGCATGGGTGGCGTGGTTGAACAGCTGGTTCACCTTCCTCGTCTTCCCGTCCGGCGCCCTGGCCGCGGTCCTGCTGCTGCTCCCTGACGGACATCTCCCCTCGCGACGATGGCGGCCGGTCCTCGTTGCAGCGGCCGTCATGACCGCGGTGAACATCGTCTTCACTGCGCTCGCGCCCGGGCCGCTGACGCTCAGCTCGAGCGGGGCTAACTTCCCGACTCCGGACAACCCCGTTGGCCTAGCCGTTCTGAGCAGCGTCGACCAGACGTCTGGATCGGTTGTGGCCAATGGCGCCCTCTGGTTCGTCGCCCTGGCCGTCCTCCTCGTGGCGGCGGCCGCTCCGATGGTGCGGATGCGCAAATCGAAGGGCGACCAGCGACAGCAGTTGAAATGGATCGCCTACGCGGTGTTGGGCACCGTTGTCGGAATCGTCGTCTTCACTGTCCTCGCCGGGCAGATCCTGCCATCCTGGACCTTCGACATCCCGCTGGTTCTCGGTTTCGGCGTGGCACTGCCGGCGGCGGCCGGTGTCGCCATCTTCAAACACCGGCTCTACGACATCGACATCGTCATCAGTCGCACACTCGTGTACGGCGCACTGGCTGTGTTCATCACCGCCGTGTATGTCGGCATCGCAGTCGGCATTGGTGCGCTCATCGGCGGCGGCGGCAAGCCGAACCTGGCTCTGTCCATCCTCGCCACGGCGGTCGTGGCAGTTGGCTTCCAGCCGGTTCGCGAACGCGTGCAGAAGGTTGCCAACCGCCTCGTGTACGGAAAGCGCGCCACCCCATACGAGGTGTTGGCCCAGTTCTCCGAGCGCGTCGCCGGCTCGTACGCCGCCGCCGACGTACTGCCGCGGATGGCCCGTGTTCTTGCCGAGGGGACGGGCGCGCAGCGTGCGGATGTGTGGTTGTGCAGCGGCGACGCTTGGGCCGATGCCGCAGTCTGGCCCGGTGACGCCACGCCCTGCGCTCCATGGACTGCGCCCAACGGTGACCTGCCGTCGTCCAGTCCGGGTGACAGGGTTGTCCCTGTTTCACACCAGGGCACTGTGCTCGGAGCTCTTGGCGTCACCAAGCGCTTCGGTGAATCGCTGACCCCGGTCGAGGAGAACCTGTTGAGTCACCTCGCCGGCCAGGCAGGGCTGGTGCTCAAGAACGTCGGCCTCACCGGCGATCTTCAGGCGCGCCTGGTGGAGCTCCGCGCGTCGCGGCAGAGGCTGGTGAGCGCGCAGGACGAGGAGCGCCGCAAGCTCGAGCGCAACCTCCACGACGGAGCCCAGCAGCACCTCGTGGCCATCAAGGTGAAGCTCGGCCTGGCCGAGATGCTCGCGAGCAGAGACCCCGAGAAGGCGCGGGCCACCATCGAGCAGCTCAAGGGCGACGCCGATGAAGCCCTGGAAACCTTGCGCGACCTGGCGCGCGGCATCTATCCACCGCTCCTGGCCGAGAAGGGCTTGGGCGCAGCCCTCGCGTCGCAGGCTCGGAAGGCGACCGTCCCGGTGACGGTCGAAGCCGACGGCATCGGCCGCTATTCGCAGGACGTCGAAGCCGCCGTGTACTTCTCGGTGCTCGAAGCGCTGCAGAACGTGCAGAAGTACGCGCAGGCGTCCCATGCCGCGGTCACTCTGGGTGAGCACGACGGTGCGCTGACGTTCGATGTCGTCGACGACGGCAGTGGCTTCGACGTTGGGTCCACCACCAAGGGTTCCGGCCTGACCAACATGGCCGACCGCATCGACGCTCTCGGCGGCGATCTGGAGATTGAGTCCACGCCGGGCAGTGGGACGCGCCTCCATGGCCTGCTCCGGGTGGCGTCAGTGGCAGCACTGGCGTGACTCAACAAGAGCGACATCCTCGCTGGACGACGCCGCTCGCGCTGGCCTTGGCGGCGCTCGCCCTGGCGGCCGCGGCCGCAACTGTCGCGCTGGCCATCGCCAACCGTGCCACGCTGCCGAACCTCGACGCGGCGGACCCCATCTCCATCGTCGTGCCGATCGGTGTCTCCGTCGTCGGGGCGCTCATCGCCTCTCGGCACCCGCGCAACCCCACAGGCTGGCTGTTCCTCTTCGCCGCCGCCGTCGGCGGCTTGCAGGGGGTGGAGGACCAGTACGCCCGGTTTGCGCTGGTCACACACGGTGGCGGTCTGCCCTGGGGCGCATTCTCTCTATGGCTGAACAGCTGGTCGTTGTCCCTCATCTATCCGTGTGGCGCGGTGGCCATGTTCTTCCTCCTGCTGCCCGACGGTCACCTGCCCTCGAGGCGGTGGCGCGCAGTGGTCGCCTTGGCGGTTGTCGTGTCCACCGCGGCTGTCCTGCTCACCGCACTGGCGCCCGGCCCGCTCGTTCCGAGCACCAACGGTCTGAACTACCAGACGCCGGTCAATCCCGTGGGGTTGGCGGGTTTCAGCGGTGCTGTTGTGGGGGCCCTGAACAGTGCGCTGTACATCGCCGGGCTCGTCCTGCTGTTGGCGTCGGCGTCGGCGCCGCTGGTGCGTTCGCGGCGGTCGCATGGCGAGCTCCGCCAGCAACTGAAGTGGATCGCGTATGCGGTCATCATCACCGTGGTCGTCAATCTCACGCTGGCCATCTTCTTCAACCAGCTGCCAGGCTGGGTGTACGACCTTCCTATCGTGGTCGGCTTCGGCGTCGCCATGCCCGTGGCAGCTGCGATCGCGATCTTCAAGTACCGCCTCTACGATATCGACGTCGTCATCAGCCGCACGATCGTCTACGGCTCGCTGGCGGTGTTCATCACCGCGGTGTACGTTGGCATCGCGGTCGGCATCGGGGCGCTGGTCGGCAGCGGCGGCAAGCCCAACCTGGGCCTGTCCATCCTCGCCACCGCCATTGTGGCCGTTGGGTTCCAACCGGTGCGCGAGCGCGTGCAGCGGATTGCCAACCGCCTCGTGTACGGCAAGCGTGCGACGCCATACGAGGTGCTTGCCCAGTTCTCCGAGCGCGTCGCTGAGTCCTACGCAGCGGACGACGTCATGCCGCGGATGGCGCGGGTGCTCGCCGAGGGAACCGGCGCGCAGCGCGCCGATGTTTGGCTGCGCGGTGGAACACAGTGGCGCAACGCGGCCGTGTGGCCGTCGGACGCCTCACCGGAGCGTCCGCTCGCCGTCGAGAACGACATGCTGCCAGCGCTTGGCTCAGCGATGCGGGTGGTCGAGGTTCGCTACCAGGGAGACCTGCTCGGAGCGCTGGGTGTCACCAAGCGCAGCGGCGAGTCGCTGACCCCGGTGGAGGAGAACCTCCTGTCCCACCTCGCGGGACAGGCCGGCCTGGTGCTCAAGAACGTCGGGCTGACCTCGGACTTGCAGGCGCGGCTCGAAGAGCTACGAGCCTCGCGTCAGAGGCTGGTCACTGCCCAGGACGAGGAGCGCCGCCGGTTGGAGCGCAACCTCCACGACGGTGCCCAGCAGCACCTGGTGGCGCTGAAGGTGAAGCTCGGCCTTGCCGAGTTGCTGATGAGCCGTGACCCAGCGAAGGCCAGAGCCACCATCGAGCAGCTCAAGGGCGACGCTGACGAGGCGCTCGAGACCCTGCGCGACCTGGCTCGCGGCATTTATCCGCCGCTTCTCGCCGAAAAGGGTTTGGGTGCGGCGCTCGGGTCGCAGGCGCGCAAGGCCACGATCCCGGTGACGATCGATGCTGAGGGCGTCGGCCGTTACTCACAGGACATCGAGGCCGCCGTGTACTTCTCCGTGCTCGAGGCGCTGCAGAACGTGCAGAAGTACGCGCAGGCCTCGAAGGCGACTGTCCTGCTTCGCGAAGCCGACGGCGTGCTGCGATTCGAGGTCGCCGACGACGGCCAGGGGTTCGACGTCCTCACCAGGGCGAAGGGATCAGGCCTCACCAACGTGGCTGACCGCGTCGACGCTCTTGGTGGTGCGATCGACGTGCACTCCGTGCTCGGACGGGGAACGACGCTCGCTGGAACCCTGTCCGTGCCGGTTCGTGTCGCGGTGCCCGCGTGATGGGCGATATCCGCCGTCCCTCGACGACTCTCCTCGGGGTGGCGTGCGCCGCGCTCGCGGTGGCGATGGCGATGGCAGCGGCAGCATTGGTAGCCGCCAACGGACTCAATGCGACGACGGTGTCCGACGTGCCGCTCATCGTGGTATCGGCGAGCTACGCGCTGCTCGGAGCGCTGGTGGCCTCTCGGCAGCCAAGAAACATCACGGGATGGTTGTTCCTCTTCGTCGCGGTGTTCACAGGGATGGGCGGTGTCGCCAGTGAGTACGCGCTGTACGCCCGGGCGGCACGGCACGGCGCTCTTCCCGGTGCGGTGTGGGCCATCTGGTTCACATCGTGGTCGCAGTACGTGTTGTTCCCGACCGGTGCCATCGCCCTGCTCATGCTCTACCTGCCCGACGGGCGCGTTCCCTCGCCGAGGTGGCGGCCGCTAGCGGGTGCGGCTCTGGTGTTCGGCGCCCTCGGCGTCATCTCGGGCATGTTTGCTCCCGGGCCCCTGCAGGTTGGGAACGTGCCGTATGCCATACCGAACAATCCCATCGGGCCTGCGAGCGGCGGTCCGATCGCGCTCGTGCTCAGCGCGCTCGCACTCGCATGGGTGCCGGGGTACTTCGTGTTCGTGGCGGCGGCTGCCGCGCCGGTGGTGCGGTTGCGCCGGTCGCGCGGCGATGTGCGCCAGCAGCTGAAGTGGATCGCGTATGCGGTCGCCGTCAGCGGCATCGGCGTGGTCCTGACCAGCGTCGCTTCTATCTTCGATCCCCGTCTGCCGACATGGATCTCCGGACTGGTCCTGGGCGTCGGTTTCGGAGTGGCCCTACCGATTGCGACCGGCGTCGCCGTCTTCAAGTACCGGCTGTACGACATTGACATCGTCATCAGCCGCACGCTCGTCTATGGCGCGCTGGCGGTCTTCATCACAGCGGTGTACGTCGGCATCGCGGTCGGCATCGGCACTCTGGTCGGCGGTGGCGGCAAGCCCAATCTGGCGCTGTCGATCGTTGCCACAGCCATCGTGGCAGTCGGCTTCCAGCCGGTTCGCGAGCGTGTGCAGCGCATCGCCAACCGGCTCGTGTACGGCAAGCGCGCGACGCCGTACGAGGTGCTCGCGCAGTTCTCCGAGCGCGTCGCCGAGTCGTACGCAACCGACGACGTCATGCCGCGTATGGCACGCGTGCTCGCGGAAGGGACGGGGGCACAGCGCGCGGACGTGTGGCTGCGTGGTGAGGCCATGTGGCGCAATGCGGCGGTGTGGCCGCTCGACGCGCTCACGGCCGCGCCGGCGCCAGTGGTTGACGGCACACTGCCGGCGCTCGGCGCCTCCAATCGCCTCGTCGAGGTGCGCCACCAGGGAGCTCTGCTGGGAGCGCTGAGCATCACCAAGCGGCCGGGTGAGGCGCTGACACCCGTCGAGGACAACCTGCTCG
>NZ_JAEKNS010000144.1:0-4287 GCF_016464765.1 Candidatus Aeolococcus gillhamiae
CGCCGGCACAGGGACGAGCTCACGCCGCGCCCTCGGCCGAGCTCACGCCGCGGCCCCGGCCAGGCCCCCGGCCGCGCCCCCGGCCACCCCCATCCTGCGGACCGGAAGTGTCGCGGCGGCCGGATTCGCCGTGGATCAGAGGCAGGCCAACCAGTCGCTACTGCAGAGCGTCCAGGCCTGCATCAGCGGCGGGATCGCCGTGGATACCAGCCACGCCGGCTGCAACGCGGCCTTCGGTCCCTAGCCGGTGCAGCCCGGCACACTGCCGGGAGGACTGCAGTTGTTCGGCGTGTTGTGCCTCACCGTGCTGTTGCTCAGCGTGACCGTGCCGTCGTTGTAGATGCCGCCACCCTCGGCCACGGCGCCGCTGGCAATGTTGAGGGTGACGCTGCTGTCGGTGAGGGAGGCGGTGCCGGCGGCGTCGTTGTAGATGCCACCACCCTGCGCGGTGCCCCCGGGCGAGCTCACGCGGTTGCGGGTCAGCGCGCTGCTCTCGATGATGAGCGTGCGGTTGTTGGTGATGGCGCCGCCGTGGGCCAGACAGCCCTGGCAGCTCATGGTGTTGTCCCTGACCACGGTGTCGATCAGCCGCAGGGTGCTCTGCTCGCCAGACTGATCACCGTAGTTGCTGAGGCCGCCACCACCAGAGGAGTGCGCGGTGTTGCCACGCACCTCGCCGCCGCGCACGGTCATGTCGCCGTGCGCATTGATGACGCCGCCCCCCGCGCCGCTGGTCGCCACGTTGAAGTCGATGCTGCTGTTGGTCACCGTCACGGTGCCGAAGGCGTTGTTGAAGCCGCCCCCTTCGGCGGCCATGTTGCCGTTGACGCGACTGCCTCTCACGTCCGTGGTGCCGCCGTAAGTGCGCAGGCCGGCGCCGTACCGTCCCGCGGTGTTGCCGGTCACCCAGCTGTTGGTGATGGTCAAGGTTGAGCCCGTCCCGCTGCCGATCCCGCCGGCGTCGAATGCAGCAGTGTTCTTGCTCACCCCGCTATCCGTGATCGTGAGCGTGGCACTCGGGCTGTTGTTGATCCCGCCCGCGTTGTCCGCTTGATTGTTCTGCACTCGGCTTCGGGTCAGCGTCGCGATAGCGCCATCCACGTTGTTGATGCCGCCCCCGAAACCGGCTCCGGACTGGGAGGCGGTGTTGTGGCTGACCGTCGTATCGAAGAGATTGAGGGTGCCGAAATTGCGAATCCCGGCGCCGTAGGTCGCGCTGCCGTTGGTCACGCGCAGCTGGTTGATGGTCAGGCGCCCGTAGCCGCCGACCACGAAGATGCGGAACTGCGCCGCCGACTTGCGGGTGACGGTCGTGTTGTCGTCACCGTTGATGGTGATCGGCGAGTTGACGTAGGGCGTGCCATTCTGGTCGGCGTCCACCGGCGCGGTGAGCACGTAGGTGCAGTCCTCGGCCAGGTTGATGGTGCCCCCTCCGCTGGCATTGGCAGCATTGATCGCCGCCACCAGGCCGGGACCACCGCCGTTGGGGCCGGAGCACGGCACCGTCACCGTGGTGGCGGCGGACGCCGGGTGCGCGGACAGCGTCATCAGGGATCCGGCACCGAGGAGGGCGAGGCCAGCGCCACCGAGCCGTCGGCGCAGGCCACGCCCCGCTGTGTGCCCGTCGCCGGTGAGTCCGCGCGAGTTCTTCATGTCAGCCATCCCCTCCCAGTCGCGGAACAGTGTCCCGCCGCCGCCGGAGTGTAGTCCTCTCGCATCGCACGCGTCAAGGCGACCAAGCCGTTCGAATGCGCTCGGGGAGAGACCTCACCTCGCTAGGCGAAGGCGAGGTTCAACGGCGTGGCGTACCGCGGCTCCGTGGTGCCGATGGTCGGCGGCCGCTTCGCGCTCCAGGTCAGCAAGGCGATCCGCAGCCAGCTGCGCCTCGACCTCGGCGGCGCGGTCAACGTGTCGCTCATGGTCGACGCCGACCCGCACAGCGTCGATGTCCCGGCCGACTGCCAGGACGCGCTCGACGCCCCATGCTCAACGCCACCTTCGATGCGATGCCCTACGGCCATCGCCGGCAATACGCCCACTGGATCGCCGACGCCAGGAAGCCGGAGACCCGCCGCCGCCGGATCGGCCAGGCCATGGAGAGGATCCGAGCCGGCCAGCGCCGCGGCTGAGGCTGCGACCGGTCTCCGGGCCACCGCCGGTCAGCGTGGCATCCGCACTTCGTCTCCCTATTGCCCCGAGGCCCGCTCCAGACTTGCGGAGCGATGCGACTCATCCCGTATCGTCAAATCGACACTTCGCCACAGTGACACAGGCTTGCTACCATCGGCTCCATGTCCAGGACCAAGCTGCTGGTCGACATCAACGAGCAGGGCCGGATGACGCTCCCCATAAAGGCGCGTGAAGCCCTGGGCATCGAGGGCCGCTCCCAGGTCGAGATCGAGGTCGAGGGAGATGAACTCCGCGTCCGTCCGACCGTGACCGTTGCCCGCGAGGACGCCTGGGCCTACACCAAGGAGCACGTCGCCCGGGTGCGCGCGGCACTCGATGACGTGCAGGCGGGACGCGTCGTCAGCCTCTCCCGACAGGAGTTGAAAGAACTCGCCTCGTCGTGAGTCGCGGCTCGCAACCGTTCGCCACGCTCGCTTTCACACCCACGTTTCTGATCGACCTGACCGCTCGGACCTTCAGCGTCGCCGACCGTCGAGCGTTCATCACGGCGCTCGTGCTGCTGGAGACAGACGACAAGCATCCGTCCCTGCGTGTTCATGATTTGGCGGGCGACTTCGCCGGCCTCTGGTCCGCGTCAGCGTCGGCCTCCTTGCGGATGACCTTCTTACGGACACCGGCTGGAGGGAAGATCATGCTGACCTGCAGTCGCCACTACGCGAAATGATGAACGTCCACCACACGTAATGACAGCAAGACAAACCACCGACCGCATCCGCCGCGCCTACCGCAAGCAGGCGCCGCGCTACGACCGCGCCATGCGCGTGACGTCCCGCCTCTTCGACATCGACGGCGGCCGCCGGTGGGTGTGCGACGGCGCGCGTGGGCACACGCTGGAGATCGGCGTCGGCACCGGGCTCAACCTCGCGTTCTACCCGTCCGATGTCGCGCTCACCGCGCTCGACCTCACGCCCGAGATGCTCGACCAGGCCCGCCGCCGCGCGGCCGCGCTCGGTCGCGCCGTCGCGTTGTGCGAGGGCGACGCGACGCAGCTCCCATTCCCCGACGCGTCCTTCGACACGGTCACCTCGACGCTGACGCTCTGCACCATCGCCAACCCGGAGGCGGCTGTGCGCGAGGCGTGGCGGGTACTCCGTCCCGGCGGCGAGCTGCGCTTCTTCGAGCACGGCCGCGGCAACAACCGCGTCGTCGTGCTCATCCAGCGCCTCCTCGAGCCGCTGACGCTGCGGTTCGAAGCCGACCATCTCCTCCTCGAGCCCGATCGCGTCTTCGCCGAAGCCGGCGTCTCGGTCGAGGTGGTCCACCGCACCAGGCTTGGCGTGTTCTGGCGGCTCTTGGCCAAGCGACCAACTTCCTGATCCCCACATCGGGGGGTAATAAGTGATACCGTCGGTGTCACAAGTTCGGTCTCCCCGACCGAGAGGACCAAACAGTTGACCTGAGGAGGGTTAGCGTGATCATTCTGGGCATCATCCTGATGGTGATTGGGTTCATCGCAGCGGTCCCGATCCTGTGGACGATCGGGATCATCCTGATCGTCATCGGCGCCATCCTGGAGCTGATGGGCGCCACCGGGCGCGCCGTCGGTGGGCGCCGCCACTACTTCTGATCGTCCGCACGTAGTGACCTGCACGGCCGCTGAACGCGAGAGTTCAGCGGCCGTTCTGTTTTGTTGAATGTCCGGAGGAGACGACGTGACCGACCAGCACCACGACGACGACCTCGACCATCACGATCACGAGCATGACCATGAGCACGACCATGACCAGCACCACGACCACGACCATCACGACGACGCGACCCACAACATCGGCGCCGAT
Source organism: Candidatus Aeolococcus gillhamiae (assembly GCF_016464765.1). NCBI lineage: Bacteria > Bacillati > Candidatus Dormiibacterota > Candidatus Dormibacteria > Candidatus Aeolococcales > Candidatus Aeolococcaceae > Candidatus Aeolococcus > Candidatus Aeolococcus gillhamiae. Next base: position 3,969 of record NZ_JAEKNS010000144.1, read on the forward strand.
CCGTTGACGGCCTCGCCCGCCGCGGGTCGCGGCGGCAAGGAGGGCGACCAGATCCCCGAGGAGGTCGCCGACGCCGAGAGCCGCAAGGGCACCGAGCACCCCGCCGGCGAGTAGGACCTCAGCGCGACCCGCGCGCCACGTCCTCCAGCGCCGCCGCGATCACCAGTGCCGCGCGCTTCGTGTAGCGCGGCACCCAGCGCGCCAGCCACGCCATCTCGCGCCAGTTGCGGGGGTCGGCGGCGGCGCGGCGCGGGTGGACCCACGCCGGCGAGATCTCGTGCAGCGGTGTGTCGAGGATGACCCGCACCGCCGCCACGCG
>NZ_JAEKNS010000142.1:0-35728 GCF_016464765.1 Candidatus Aeolococcus gillhamiae
CCGTTCCTGCTGGTGGCGGTGCTTGCGGATCGGATGCAGGGGGCCATCCGCGCGGTGAACCGGCACATGGGTGTGATCAACATCGTCGCCGGCATCCTGTTGCTGGGCTTCGGCTTCCTGCTGATCAGCAACGAGATCACCCTGCTGAACCAGTTCTCCTTCCAGGCGCCGTTCAACCTCTGAGAGCTGGCTTTTCATGGCCGTCCTCTTCGCGCTGATCGCGGCCGCGGCCTACGGCATCTCGGACTTCGCGGCCGGCCTGATGGCACGGAAGGCGAGCGTGTTCACGGTGACGCTCATCAGCGAAGCCGCCGCCACGGTCGTCGTCTGGGCCGCATTGCCCTTCTCCGGCGGGATGCCAGACCGCCCCTCCCTTCTCTGGGGCGCCTTCGCCGGCCTGGGAGGTGCCGGGGGCGCGATGTTCCTCTACAGAGGCCTGGCCCGGGGAAGCATGAGCATCATCGGGCCGGTCAGCGCGGTGGTCACCGCGGCCGGCTCGGCGGTGGTGGGTGTGGCAACGGGCGATCGCCCCGGCCTGGTCGCCGCGGGGGGCGTTGTGCTGGCCTGCGTCGCGGTTGGGCTCGTCTCACGGAGTGAGCCCATCGCCGCGGTGCCGCCGGGCCAGGCGTGGCGCGCGCTGCTCAACGCCACCGCCGCCGGGCTGGGCTTCGTGGTGCTCTTCGTCGGCCTCAACCACGCTAGCGCGAGCGCGGGGATCTGGCCGGTGGCGGTCGAGACGGCGGTGGCCCTGCTGTTTGCCGCAGTCACGGTGGGCATCGCACTGCTGCGTCGCCACGAGCGGTTGAGCAGTATGCGCCACGTGCTTGCGGGCAGCGCGGTCGCCGGCGTGCTCGGCGGTGGCGCGACAGTTGCCTTCTCGGTGTCGACGCACCGCGGCCCGTTGACGGTGACCGCGGTGATCACGTCCCTGTACCCGGCCGCCACCGTGCTGCTGGCTCTTGGCCTGCTGCGCGAACGCCTGCGCCGGGTGCAGGCGCTGGGGGTGGGGCTTGCACTGGCCGCGGTGGCGCTGCTGTCGGCAGCGCAGAGCTAGCTGAGACCGCAACTCCTCAGGCGGCGGCCGACCTTCACGGCTGCGCGGCATGCGGCGGGGGCGGCGGTGGCGGTGCCTGGCCGGTCGCCGCGGGGAACCAAACGGTGACCGTGGCGCCCCTGCCCTCGGTGCTGTCGATGGCGACGTCGCCGTGGTTGGCGCGGGCGAGTCCCTGCACGATGCTGAGTCCCAGCCCGCTGCCGCCCTCCTCGCGCGCGCGGGTCTTCTCGCCGCGGTAGAAGCGCTCGAACACGTGGGGGAGGTCGTGAGCGGTGATCCCCGGGCCCTCGTCGTGAACCTCGATGTAGGAACGGCCGGCCTGGGTGAACGTACGCCACTGCTGGCGCGCGCCGGGCGCGTACTTGCACGCGTTGACGAGCAGGTTGCGGATGATCGCGGCGAGCGCGTTGCGGTCGACGCTGGCGAGAACGTCGGGCTGCAGCTGCCGGTCGAGCTGCGCCGGCATGCCGGGGACGCCCTCGTCGAGATGGTGCGCGACGGCGGTGGCGAGGTCGATGGTCTCGGCGTGCGTCGACTGCTGCGCGTCGAGCCGTGCCAGGGTGAGCAGGTCGAGCACGAGCACGCGCATACGCTCTGCCTCGCGTGCCATCGCCTCGAGCGCGGCGTCGAGCGCCTTCGGCTCCGGCGTGGCGCCGCGGCGAATGACGTCGATATATCCCTTGAGCGCGGTGATCGGGGTGCGTAGCTCGTGGGACGCGTCGGCGATGAAGCGGCGGGTGCGCTCCTCGGATGCCTGTTGCGCTGCGAACGACTGCTCGATGCGGGCCGCCATGTCGTCGAAGGACCGTGCCAGGGCGCCGATCTCGTCGTGACGGCCCTCCACACCGCTGCGGGCACGCAGGTCACCGGCGGCGAGCTGCCGGCTGGTGGCGGTGAGGCGCTGCAGCGGGCGCAGCGCGCGGCTGGTGAGCAGCACGCCGGCGATGAGCGCGAGCAGCAGGGCGATGAGGCTGCCGATGGTGAGCAGCGCGATCTCGTCGCCGAGCACGGTCTGCACGGGGGCCATCGACGTCGACAGCTGGGCGACGCCGCACACGGTGCCGCTGGCGACGCCGGTGCGGATCGGGAAGCCGACGACGAGCTGGTCCTGGCCGCCGGCGCCGGGGATCACATCGGGGCTGCTGCGGGTGCCGCCGAGCGCCCGCTGCAGACGGGCGGGGTCGAGCCGAGGCAGCGTGTTGCCGCCGGTCTGGGCGATGTCGCTGAGGGTGCGGTCGTACACGATCACCGCGACGGTGTGGCCGGAGGTGGTGGCCACGGTGGTCGCGACCGCGCGACCGATGAGGTCGACGCCCGCCGTGGTGGCGCACAGCGTCCGGCCGCGCACCGTGTTGGCGCCGGCCTTGGCGAGCAGGGCGCGCGCGGTGGTCATGTCGTCCTGCAGCGACATGACGCGCGAGCTGATCAGGCTCTGGCGCAGCGCCACGTACTGGTACGCGCCGAAGCCGGCGAGCAGGATGGCGAGCAGCGCGACGTAGGTGAGCGTGAGGCGCCAACGCACGGTGCGCAGGAACGCGAGGCGGCGCTGCGTGCTCAGCCCTCGGCGAGCGCGGCGCCGGTCAAGCTGCGCAGTCGGTAGCCGACGCCGCGGACGGTCTGGATGCGCTCGTGCTGAAGGTCGTCGAGCTTCTGGCGCAGGTAGCGCACGTACACCTCGACGTTGTTCTCGTCGCCGAAGAAGTTGTAGCCCCAGACCTCGTCGAGGATGCGCTGACGGGGCAGCACCTGGTCGACGTTGACAGCCAGGTAGAGGAGCAGGTCGAACTCACGCGCGCTGAGCGAGACCTCGCGGCCGGCGACGATGACGTCGCGCGTGCCGGTGTCGATGGAGAGGTCGCCGGCGCGCACGGTGCGTGACTGCGAAGGGTCGCGGCGGCGCATCACCGCGTGGATGCGGGCGAGCAGCTCGCCGAAGTCGAACGGCTTGACCAGGTAGTCGTCGGCGCCGAGCTCGAGGCCCTGGATGCGATCGCCGGTCTCGTCGCGGGCGCTGAGGATGATGATCCCGCGGTGCTGGTCGCCGGCGATGGCGCGGCACATCTCCCAGCCGTCCATGCGCGGCATCATCAGGTCGACGATCACAAGGTGCGGCTTGAAGTCGCTGACCGCGCGCAGGCCGGCGTGGCCGTCGGCGGCGGTCTGCACCGCGTAGCCCTCATGGGTGAGGCCGAGGGAGATGAAGTCGCGGATGCTCTGCTCGTCGTCCACGACGAGGATCCGCGTCGGCTCGGTCATGCCGGGAGTATATGAGCGGATTTGCCATTCACCCGCGACGTTACAGCCACTTCTCAGCGAGTTCTCAACGGGCCGTGGGAGGGTGCGTGGCCGGCGGCTAGACTTGCCGGCGTCGTGTCGCAGGTGATCCGCACCGTTCGCCGTCCGGGACCGCTGGTGGCGATCTCGCTCAGCTACCTGCTGGTCGCCGCCGGGATCATGATCTGGCGCGGCATCTCGGTGTCGCCGGACTACCTGCTCTTCCTGCTCATCCCCGTGGCGCTGCTGAGCGGTCGGTTCATCGGCTTTTTGCGCGACTGGGTGCCGTTCGTGGTGATCTTCCTCGGCTGGGAGGCGATGCGCGGCATTGCCAGCAAGACCGGCTTCGCGCCTCACGTGTCGGACCTGGCGTCACTGGAGACCGGTCTGTTCGGTGGGCACCTGCCGACCGCGGTGCTGCAGCAGGCGCTCGACGTGGGCAGCCTCGGCCGTGTGCTGACATACGCGGCGACGGTGGTGTACTTCTGCCATTTCCTCTTCCCACTCGCCGTGGGGATGGTGCTATGGCTCGTCGACCGCGTTCAGTTCGTGCGCTTCACCACTGCGCTCATGGGCATGGCGCTGGTGGCCTTCGTCATCTTCCTGCTGGTGCCGACCGCGCCGCCGTGGTACGCGCAGACGCACGGCGTGCTCAGCGGGTTCCGAGAACTCATCAAGGGCACACTGCCGAGCTATGTGTCGCCGTATTACGAGCGCCTCAACCCGAACCCGGTAGCGGCCTTCCCGTCACTGCACGCAGCGTTTCCCTTCCTCGGATTCCTCGCTCTACTGCGCGTCTATCCCCGCGGCGCCTGGATCGCGTTCGCCTGGTGTCTGATGGTGTGGTTCAGCGTCGTATTCCTCGGCGAGCACTACGTGATCGACGTCATCGCCGGCGTCCTCCTGGCCGCGCTGTCGTGGCTGGTGATGATGCGCATGGCGGTGCCGCGCATCGCCGTGCTGCAGCACCATGTGACGCCGGCGTCGGAGGCCATCGTTGCCTGAGCTGCCGGACGGCCTGTCGGTGGCCGAGGTGCACGCGCACACGCGCGCCAGCGACGGGATGGTGACCGCGGTCGAGCTGGTGCGCGCCGCCGCCGCCGCCGGGCTGCACGTCGTCTGCGTCACCGATCACGACGTCATCCCCGACCTCGCCGAGGCGATCGACGTCGGCGCCCCGCTCGGCGTTGCCGTGGTGCGCGGCGAGGAGGTGACCTGCGTCTTCCCGCCCGGCACCCACATCATCGGGCTGTTCATCGAGAAGCAGATCCGCATGCACATGTCGGCGGAGGACACCGTCGACGCCATCCACGACCAGGGCGGCCTGGCGATCGTGGCGCACCCGTTCATGCCGACTTACTTCGCGTCGATGTCGGAGCGTCGCCTCAACATCCTGCTGGAGACGCGCACCGTCGACGGCATTGAGCTGCGCCACACTGCGCCGGTGCTGCCGGGCACATGGAAGCGGCTCGACGAGTTCTACGCGGCGCACCGCGCGCAGCTGGGGGCCGCCGTGGGGGCCGGGGACAGCCACTTCGGTGCCGCCGACATCGGGCGGCTGGTGACGGTGTTCGAGGGCCGCGGCGCCGCGGGGTTGCGCGCGTCACTCGAGGCAAGGACGACGTCACCACGCGTGGGGGTGCGGCCGGCTACGGGGCCGGGCCTGCGAGCGCGGCTCGCCCAACAGCAGCGATCGATGATCTGGCTGTCGCATCAGCGGCGGACGGGGCGGGTTGGCGGCGGTGTCGGACCGTCGCGGACCGGGCGGAGCAGCGCCGCCGGGTAGAATCCGCAGCCACGCCCGCTTAGCTCAGCTGGCTAGAGCAGAGGACTCTTAATCCTAAGGTCCAGGGTTCGAATCCCTGAGCGGGCACCATCTCTCGATCAACCGGTGGCTCCCAGGAAGGAGCTGATGACCCTCAGCAAGTGAACTGCATTGGCAGCTGACGTGGCCCAACCTCTGAGCGGAACCGTGGCGATCGTCACCGGTGCGTCGAGCGGCATCGGTGAGGCGAGCGCGCTGGCGCTGGCTCAGAACGGCGCCCGCGTGGCCATCGCCGCGCGCCGGCTCGATCGGCTCGAGACACTCGCCGCGCGCATCGAGGAGGACGGCGGGACGTCGCTGGTGATGGATGCGACATCACCGAGGAGGCACAGGCGCGCGAACTGGTGCGCCGCGCTGTCGACGACCTCGGCCGCCTCGACATCCTCATCAACAACGCTGGCGTCATGTTGCTCGGCAAGGTGGAGGGCGCCAACGTCCGGCAGTGGCGGCAGATGCTCGACCTCAACGTGGCTGCGCTGATGAACCTCTCGCATGCGGCCCTGCCCTACCTGCTCGAGGCGGCGAGCGGCGAGCCACGACAGGTGGCGGACATCGTCAACGTCAGCAGCGTGGCGGGCCGCGTGGCGCGCAGGGGCAGCGGCGCCTACAACGCGAGCAAGTGGGCGGTCAACGCATTCAGCGAGGCGCTGCGTCAGGAGGTGACCGGCCGGCATCTGCGTGTCGGGCTCATCGAGCCGGGCTCATCGAGCCGGGCTCGGTGGCCACGGAGCTGGCCTCGCACAACACCGATCCGGAGGTGGTGGCGACCTTGCAGCGGCGCTTCGGGGAGGTCGAGCGCATGACCGCGGAGGACATCGCGGAGGCGATCCTGTTCATGGTGACGCGGCCGCGGCGCGTCGCCATCAACGAGATCCTGGTGCGGCCCACCGAGCAGGTGGACTGAGCCCGCCTCCCACCGGCATGCACAGCGCGGTCTAGACTGCGATCTCGCCCGCCGGCTGCGGGAGGCCGCCCGGCAAGGAGAGGGGATGCGACTGCTGGTGACCGCGCCGCGCAGCGAGCTCGGCAAAACGGTGGTGCGCATCCGCGGCAGCGACGACGGCAGCGGCGCGCCGGTGATCGTCAATCTCGCCCTCCAGGTGCCCAACACCCTGTTACACGACGGCCACGCCTGGTGGGACGACCCCGGTTCACACATCCTCGCGTCCACCCGACGCGTCCTCGCCGCCGCCAGGCGCGAGCGTGCCGCGTTTCTCGTCCACGCCAGCTACGCCTTCCTGGAGTGCGCCGAGGGCGGCGCCGAGGTGGGCGACCGCATGCGCCCGGTCGTGGACGCTGCGCGCGAGGCTGAGTCGATGGTGCTCGACAGCGGACAGCCGGCCTGCGTGGTGCGCCTCGGCTACCTCTACGGGCCGGAGTGGCGCGACCTCCGCGGGTACCGGCGTGCATTGCGGCTGGGCAGGCCGTACTGGGCCGGCCCGCGCCGCAACCTGCAGCACCACGTGCACGGCGACGACGCGGCGCGCGCACTGCTCACCGCCGCCCAGCGCCGTTCGTCAGGACGGCTCACCTACGCGAGCGACGGCACGCCGGCGTCGTTCTGCGACTTCATGGATCACTTCGCGCACCTGGTCGGCCGCTCGCGTCCGCTCCACCTGCCGAGGGCGTCCCGCCCGTTCGTGCAGCTGGTGGTGCGCGAGCCGCACATGCAGATGGTGGAGATGGCCGCGACGGGTCCCGCGGCGCCGCAGCTTCCCGGGTGGCGACCGCAATTCCCCAGCTACCGCGACGGCCTCGCCGAGGTCATCGAGGCGTGGGAGAGCCACCGCTGACACCGGTCCCACGCTTCCTGCCCTTCGTGGTGTTCGCGGCGGGGGCGGGATCGCTCGCCACCGAGATCTGCGCATCGCGCCTGCTGGCCCCGTACTTCGGCAACACCACTGTCGTGTGGGCCAACGTCATCGGCCTCATCCTCGTGTACCTGTCGGTGGGCTACTGGCTCGGCGGCCGCGTCGCCGACCGGCATCCCCATCCGCGCGTGCTCGGCGGCCTGCTGCTGGTCGCTGCGGTGGCGATCAGCGTGCTCCCGTTCATCGCGCACCCCTTCCTCCAGCTGGCGTTGCAGGGGTTCAGCGCGCTGAGCATCGGGGTCGTCGCCGGCTCGTTCTTCGCGACGCTGCTGCTGTTCAGCGTCCCCGTGTCGCTGCTCGGCATGGTGTCACCGTTCGCAGTACGGCTGGCGGTGCGCGACGTGCAGACCGCCGGCTCGGTCAGCGGCCGGCTCTCGTCGCTCACCACCATCGGCGCCATCGCCGGGACGTTCGTCCCAGCGCTGCTGCTCATCCCCGCGATCGGGACCCAGCGCACCCTTCTGTGCGCCGCGCTGCTGGTGAGCCTTGCCGCGTTCCCGCTGCTGCCGCGCCGTGCACCCATCGTCAGCGTGGTGGTGGCGGGACTGCTGCTCATCCCGCCGGCGACGGTGAAACCTGTCGCAGGCGCTGTGCTCGAGCGCGAGACTCAGTACGAGTACGTGCAGGTGGTCACGACGCCCGACGGTCGCACCGCGCTGCGACTCGACGATGGCATTGCTGACCAGTCGGTGTACCGGCCGAACACGGTGCTGACCGGCAGCGAGTGGGACATGCCGCTGGTGGTCCCACCACTCCTCGACCGGCCGCTGCGCCGCGTGCTGGTCATCGGCAACGCCGGCGGCACCATGGCGCGGTCGCTGGCGCACGAGTACCCCGGCGTGCAGATCGATGGCGTGGAACCTGACCCCGCGGTGAGCGACATCGGCCGCCAGCTCATGGGCATGGCGGACGTCCCCGGCCTGCACGTGGTCGAGGCCGACGGGCGTGCGTTCCTGGCGACGACGCCGGCGCGGTACGACCTCATCGTCGTCGACGCCTACCGCCAGGCATACGTGCCGTTCTGGCTGGTGACCCAGGAGTTCTTCGCGCTGGCGCGCGCGCACCTCAACGGCGGCGGCGCGATCGCGTTCAACATGGCGCGCGTCCCCGGTGACGACCGGCTCGCGCAGGCGGTGAGCGGCACGCTGGCAACGGTGTTCCCCGACGCGCGCATCTGGCCGGCGCTGAGCTTCAACGAGCTCGTCGTCGGCTTCGACCACACGGTGTCACCGAGCGCGCTGCAAACGCGCCTCCAGCAGCTGCCGCGCGACCTACGCGTGCTCATCCCGCTGGTGTCGAGCCAGCTGCACGCGGTGGCACCGGTCGCCGACCCGCTCACCGATGACCACGCACCCGTGGAGTGGCTCACCGACCGGGCGCTGCTCGAGGAGATCGCCGCCGGTGGTCACTTCACCGAGGAGCTGCTGCCCACCCATCCCTGAATATCGGCCGCGCCCGTACGGAGGGTTGACACCACGGGAGGAGCCCCGTACTTTCCATCTTGACTAATTAGCTAAGAAGGAAACTAAGGGGCCGTCCGAGATGCCCGTGATCGAGGAAGTGCGACTGAGCGGGACCTTCGCTGCGCTCGCCAATTCGACGCGGCGAGCGATCCTGGCCCGGCTCGCCGAGGGGGAAGCGAGCGTCAACGAGCTCGCCGAGCCCTTCGACTTGACGCTCCCGACCATCTCCAAGCACATCAAGGTGCTGGAAGGCGCTGGACTGGTGGTGAGGAGTCATCGGGCCCAGTACCGGCCGTGCACCCTCGAGCCCTCACCGCTTGAGGAGATCTCGAGCTGGGCCGAGCAGTACCGCCCTGTCTGGGAGGCCCGCTTCGACCGGATGAACGGGTATGTCACCCATCTCATGAAGCAACGAAGGACGGCCGACAACGATGACTGACGCTCAAACGTCCCAGGACGCGGTGGTGATCGAATACAGCTTCGATGCACCGCGGGATCTCATCTGGCAAATGTGGACCGAACCGGAGCACTTCAAGGCGTGGTACGGCCCACAGGGCGCCACCATCCCCGTGGCGAGGATGGACGTGCGCGTCGGAGGTCGTCGGCTGGTATGCATGGCAATGGAAACCCCCCGCGGCCCGATGACGATGTGGTTCACCGGGGAATACCGCGAGGTCGTCAAGGGCAAGCGACTCGTCTACACCGAGTCCATGTCCGACGAGAACGGCAACGTCTTGTCGCCCTCGGACTTAGGCATGCCTGCCGGGCACCCCACAACGACCGAGGTGACCGTGGAGCTCGACGATGCCGCTGGTCGTACCAAGATGGTGATGACCCATGCGGGCGTCCCCGCGGACTCGCCCGGCGCCGCCGGGTGGGTGGCGGCCCTCGACAAGCTTGCGGTCTACGTCAAGGCACAGAGCGATCGTTAGCGGGGCCGTGTCGATGACCGGTGGTCCATGATTGCCGCCATGCGCACATCACGGGGATGGTGAAAAGCATGTTGCCGAAGCTGTTTGACGGCGTAGTGGACGCGGCCCAGGGGGTGGCGGAGACGGTCCAGGCGCTGCCCCGTGCGGCGACGCACCTGGCTCGCGCCACGACCGCCTCCGCGAAGGTTGCCAACCCCAACCAGGCGTTGCCGCCCGGACTGATCATCCCTGTGCCCGGTCATGGCGAGATGTTCGTGCGCGACACCCATCCGCACGGGGGCGGTCGTCGCGGCACGTTGCTGCTGCTCCACGGGTGGCTGGCCGCCAGCGACACCAACTGGTGGTCGCTGTACGAACCGCTGCGCCAGGCGGGGTGGCGGGTGATCGCCGTCGACGTCAGGGGCCACGGCCGTGGCCTGCGCGCCCACGGTGCGTTCAGGCTCAGCGACTGTGCCGACGATTGCGCGGCGCTGCTGCAGGTGCTCGCGCCGGGCCCCGTGGTCGTCGTCGGCTATTCGATGGGCGGCGCCATCGCGCAGATCCTGGCGCACCGTCACGCCGAGATGCTTCGCGGCATGGTGCTGGTCGCCACAGCGGCGGAGTGGCGCGCGGCGCCGCAGTTGCGCGCGGCCTGGTACCTGATGGGGGCGATGCAGCTGGGCTGGCGGCTGACGCCGCGGCGCGCCTGGAGCCAGGTGATGAACCTCCTCTACGGCGGCAAGGCGCCTGACTGGTTTGCCGGCGAGCTGGCCCGGGGCGCGCCGTGGGATATTGCCGAAGCCGGCAGGGAGATGGGGCGCTATGACGCGCGCGAGTGGCTGCGCGAGGTGCGGGTGCCGTCGGCAGTGATCGCCACCACGCACGACGCGCTGGTGCCCATATCGCGGCAGCGAACCCTCGCGCGGGCACTGGGCGCGCCGGTGATCGAGATCGAGGCCGGGCACATGGTGGCGCTGACCAACCCGCGTCAGCTGAACGGTGCTCTCCAGGGCGCGCTCGAGCTCATCGTGCCGGGCTCACGAGCTCACCGCCAGGGAGCGTCGCGAACCAACCATCGCCAGCCCACGCTGGCCCGCGGTGACCGGGGCGACGATGTCGGCGATGCCCAGCGCCTGCTCTCGGCCGCCGGTGAGAGCTGCGGGCAGATCGATGGCATCTTCGGGCCGGCCACGGCTGCCGCGGTGGCGCGCTTCCAGGCAGCGAAACGGCTGCGCAAGACGGGCAAGGTCGACCGTGCAACCTGGACCGTGCTGGCCGGTGTGCCGCGCAACCGCGCACGGGCCGCCCGCGCGCAGCGCCCGCCGGGCGACTTCGAGGCACCCAAGCTCGTCGTGCTCTGACTGGGGTAGCCCGCTCACAGAAGCCTCGGCTGCCCCGTGGTCAAACGGGCTTGATGTCGATCTCCGCCATCAACTGCACAGCAGCCTCAACGAGCGCCGCGTTGTCGAGCGCCGGCCGGCCGTCAGGAAGGAACAGTGTGTCCTCGAGGCCGGTGCGCATGCCGTGGCCGCGACGGAGACCGCGCTCGTTCACCGCCCAGCTGGCGATGCCGTCGCCGTGGTGCACCTGGGGGAGCGTGATGCCGGCGAGCGCCAGCACCTCCTCCATGGCGGCTGCGTGCGCCACCGCGACATCGGGCTCGGTGTCGAGCGGCTCGAGCAACACCCGGGTGCAGTGCGCCGCCAGGCCGGAGCTGACAAATGTGTGCGCGTCGGCAAGCTCGAGCAGTCCGGCCTCGATGCCGACCCCGCGCGCGAGGAGCTCATGGCAAAGGTCGCCGATGCCGGGCTCACCCTGGTTGGCGGTGACCAGGTCGGGAAGTTGCGTCCACTCCCCGATGAGGCGGCGGCGATGGGCCGGGTCCGGGTCGATGAGCGCCCACGTGGTCAGCGACAGCGCAATGCCCGGGCAGGCGGCGCGCACGGCTGTGATGGCCGCGGCCGTGGATTGCGCGTCGAGTGTCGGGGTGCCGTGGTCGTCGCATGGATGAAGGTGGACGACGCGGGCGCCGGCGGCGACGGCGTCGCGAGCGCTCGTCGCCAGGTCGGCGGGTGTACGCGGTATGTGCGGTTCGCTTCGCTGGCCGTTGATCGCCACCTGGAGCAGCGCCGTGCGGGCGGTCATCCTGACCCCGACAGTGGTGCGATCCCCCAGCGACTGACTACGCTCTCGCCAGGCGCCAAGACAATGAGGCCGTCACCTGAGGCAAACGCGTTGGGCGCGCAGGTCATCGGCTCGACCGCCAGTGAGCGTCGGCGTTGCTCGCGGGCCGGCAGCGTGTCGCCTGTGAAGAGCATGTAGAACGGATAGCGCTCGTCCATCCAGAGCCCCACGCCGTGCGTCTGGTCTCCACTCCACACGCGCACCCAGGCGCGGCCATCGGCATCACGTGCGACATCGGTGAACGCGGTATCGATGGCCTCCTTGCCGACCTGGCGGCGCCGGCGGAAGTCGTACCGGGTTCCCTCGACGTCCGCGACACCGGTGGGGATCTGCCGATCGTCGACGGTGAGGTACCGTCGTGCCGGCGCCTCCACCCAGACGTCATCGACGCCCGCGTCGCCTGCGAGCAGGTACGGGTGCACCCCCATGCCATACGGGGACCGCCGCCCGCCGACGTTGGTCGCGGTGACGGTCGCGGTGAGCCCGTCAGCGCCGACGCCGTACTCGACCGACGTGTGCAACGCGAACGGGTAGCCGGCGCGGGGATGCAGCGTGTGCTCCATGACCACGCGATCCTCGGCGCGCTCGGCGATGCGCCATGACTCCCAGCGCAGGAAGCCGTGGATGGCGTTCTGCTTGTCGGGCTCGCTGAGAGGCACGTCGTAGGCCTGTCCGTCGAACTCGTAGCGGCCGTCGCACAGCCGGTTCGGCCACGGCACCAGCAGCTGTCCACGGCCTCCGCTGCACAGCTCGCCGGCCTCGTAGCCATCGAGGAGGGTGCGCCCGTCGACGTCGTAGGTGCGCACCCCGCCGGACACCTCGACGATGGTCGCGCGATGGCCGTCGCGAGAGATCTCGATCTGCTCTCCGGAGGGGTACGACAGGGAAGCCGGCACCGCGCCATCGTAGGGTCGTACGACCATCGACCGCGGCGTCCCGGAGCTGAGCTCGCCGAGGATGGGCGCGAGATGCGAACACCGGCTAGGCTGCGATGACCATGACCGTGGCCGACGAGGGTCGCGCGGGCACCTCCACCAGCACCGCGGAGAGGGTCGAGGGCAGCCCGCGTCGCGCGGGGCTGCTGCGCCGCGTGCTCAAGAACGAGGTGGCCCGCTTCGCCGCCGGCGGCCTGCTCGCGGCGCTGTTGGTCGGCGCGGGCACGTTCGTTGTCGTCAGCCGCGACGCCGAGGACCAGGCGATCCAGCACGCCAAGGACATCACCCAGGTGGAGGCGACCGGCATCGTCCAGCCGGCGCTCAGCGATTCGCTGCTCAGCCGCGACCCCGCCGCGATCGGGGCCCTCGACACCATCGTGCGCCAGCGCATCCTCAACAGCGACGTCGTGCGGGTGAAGCTGTGGACCGCGGACGGCACGGTCATCTACTCCGACGCGCGCCAGTTGATCGGCCGGCATTTCAGCCTGGGCAGCGCCGAGCTCGCCGCTCTGCACGGCGGCGCCGTCGACGCGGGCGTCTCCGATCTCACCGACGCAGAGAACCAGTACGAGCGCAGCTTCGGCAAACTGCTCCAGGTGTACCTGTCGGTGCACACGCCCAACGGCATGCCGCTGCTGTTCGAGACGTACCAGCGCTATGAGGCGATCAGCCAGTACCAGCAGTCGGTGTGGTCGTCGTTCCTGCCGGTGCTGATCGTCGGCCTGGGCATCCTCTTCCTGGTGCAGATCCCGCTCGCCGTGGGCATGGGCCGCCGGCTGCGCGCGTCACTGGCCGAGCGCCAGGTGCTGCTCGAGCGGGTCATCAACGCCTCCGAGCAGGAGCGCCGACGGATCGCCCGCGACCTCCACGACGGCGTGGTCCAGCGCCTGGCGGCGGTGACCTTCTCGCTGAGCGCTTTGGCCCGGCGGCTGACCTCCGGCGGAGGGTCGAGGGCGCCGGCCGCCAACGCGCCGGATGTCGAACACGCCGCCGGCGAAACGCGTGCGGCGATGCGCGATCTGCGCACCCTGATCGTGGAGATCGCGCCGCCCAACCTGCACGCCGAAGGCATCGACAACGCGCTCCGCGACCTCCTCGAACCGCTCGCCGCCAACGGGGTCGCCGTCAGCCTCGACGCGCCGCACAACACCGCTCTCTCGGCCGCCACCACGAGCCTCCTCTTTCGCGTGGCCCAGGAGGCACTGCGCAACGCGACCAAGCACGCCGCCGCCTCACACGTCGACGTGCGACTCCACAACCGCGGGGACCATGTCAGCCTCGAGATCGACGACGATGGCCGCGGTTTCAGCGCTGCCGACCTCGAGAACCGCCGCCGCGACGGCCACGTCGGCCTCAGCCTGCTCCGCGACCTCGTCGCCGACGCCGGCGGTTCACTGCGCGTCGTCTCCGAGCCGCAGGCGGGAACCCGGATCGCGGTCGAGGTGCCCTGCTGATGGCCGCGCGCATCCGCCTGCTCATCGTCGACGACCACCCGCTGGTCCGGCGCGGGCTGTGCGAGCTGTTCGGCGGGGAGAGCGACATCGAGGTCGTGGACGACGTCGGCGACGGCGAGCGGGCCGTGACTGTTGCCCTGGAGGAGCAGCCCGACGTGGTGCTCATGGACGTCTCGATGCCCGGAATGGACGGCATCGAGGCGACCCGCCGCCTGCTCGCCGTCCGCCCCGAGGCGCGCGTGGTCATGCTCACCTCGTTCGCCGACCACGAGCGCGTCATGGAGGCGCTCGACAGCGGGGCGGTCGGCTACATCCTCAAGGACGCCGAGAGCGACGAGCTGGTGCGCGGCGTCCGCGCCGCCGCAGGCGGGGACTCACCTCTGTCACCGCGGGCGGCGCGGGCGCTGATCACCGCGCGCCGCGGGCGGCGGCCGTTCGAAGAGCTGACCGGCCGTGAGCTCGACGTGCTCAAGCTGGTGGCACGCGGGCTCAGCAACAAGCAGATTGCCTGGCGTCTGGCGATCAGCGAGAAGACCGTCAAGGCCCACATGACCAGCATCTTCGGGCGCATCGGGGTGGCCGACCGCACCCAGGCGGCGCTGTGGGCGCAACGCCACGGAGTGGTCTGAGCCGATCTTAAGACCTTCGGACGTTGGCGGTGAGGACCGCGGCGGACGCACACTGGCGGCACACAACTCGGGGAGGACACCATGCACACCACCATCGCGCAGCGGCTCTTCGGCGGCGCCGCGCTGCTCACCATCGCGGGTTGCGGCGGCGCCGCTGCTGACACTGGCGCCGCCACCGCCAATGGAGGCGGCGCTACCGCGACGCCGACGGCGAGCACAACGGTGGCGGTGGCGACCGTCACCGGGCACGGATCGGTGCTCGTCGGCGGCTCCAGCGGCATGACCCTGTACGTGTTCGACCAGGACACCCCGGGCAGCAACACGAGCGCGTGCACCGGCGGCTGCATCAGCACCTGGCCGCCGCTCACCGTCCCCGCGGGAACCACGCCGACGGGGGCCTCGGGGATCACCGGCCAGCTGGCCACCTTCACGCGCAGCGATGGCAAGGGAGTGCAGGTCACGTACAACGGCCACCCGTTGCACTTCTACAGCGGTGACACCAAGCCGGGTGATGCCAACGGCAACTACCCGCACTGGTCAAGCGTCCCGGCGACCTCCGGCGGAGCCGCAGCCCCAACACCGACTCCGGCCGGGGGCGCCCCCACGCCGACGTACTCCTACTGACCAGCGCGGCACGGTGGCGTCAGATCACACCCTGGGTGATCGCCGACTCGATCCACGGCACAACCTCCTCGAGCATGTCGTCGAGTGAGGTTGTGGCCGTGAAGCCCAGGACAGTGGCCGCCTTGGCGGTGTCGGGGATGCGCCGCTGCACGTCGTGTTCGAAGGGCGTGTCAGACACGTAGCGGAAGGGCTCGTCGGCGCCGCGGATGCGGTGCCAGATCTTCTCGGCGAGCTCGCGCACGGTGGTGCTCTGCGCTGTCGAGAGGTTGAAGTCCTCGTTGAGCGCGGCGCGGCTCTCCATCGCGGTGACGATCCCCCGCGCCAGGTCCCCGCCGTACGTGTAATGGCGCGTCTGCTCGCCGCTGCCGAGGATGTGCAGCGGGTCCTGGCCCTTGAGCACCTTCTGCACCAGGTCGGGCACAACGTGGCTCATCGCCAGCTTGACGTTGCCGCTGAGGATCTCGACGTCGCCGAGCGCCCGGCCTTCGCCGATGCCCACGCAGTTGAACGGGCGCAGGATGGTGTACGGCAGCTGGTACTGGTCCCACGCCGCCCGTGCGTAGTACTCGACGGCCAGCTTCTGGAAGCCGTACGAGCTCAGCGGTGGCGGGATCTGCCGCTCCGAGCCCTCAACCGACGGCCACGAGGTCGCCGACTCGAACACCATCGAACTGCTGATGTACGTCGTCTTCTGCAGGGTGCCGTCGCGGTGCGCGGCGATGGCGGCGTCGCAGGAGGCGGCCATGATGCGCTCGTTGGTGGCGAGAAGGTCGTACGCGTAGGTGTGGAAGTAGGAGATCCCCCCGATCATCGCCGCGCCGGCGATGAAGTGATCGCAGCTGGCCAGCAGTGAGCTGAGCAGGTCGACGTCGCGTGCGTCGCCCTCGACGAAGGTGTACGCGGGATTGCCGTCGTACGACTTGGCGACGCGCCCGTACTTGGAGAGATTGTCGACACCCACCACGGTGTGGCCGCGGCGGAGCAGCTCCTCGACGATGTAGCCACCGATGAACCCCTGCGAACCGGTGATCAGAACCTTGCTCATGTGCCCTCTCTGCGTTCGTCGCGGTCGGTCTCCCACGCGTGCGGATGCACCCGGTAGCCGGCGCGCAGCGGGGCGCGGTGCGGGCCGAGCGCGGCCAGGTACCAGCGCAGGTAGCGGGGGATCCACTCGCGCACCTTGAAGTTGGACTGTCCGTGGCTGCGGTCCAGCCAGATGGTGGGGATCTCGGCGATGGGCAGGCCGCGGCGGTGCGCCTTGGCGACCATCTCGATGCCCAGCTCGAAGCCGGCGTCGGACGCGATGCCCACCTCCCGGATGAACTCGGTCGAGTACGCCTTGAAGGAGTTGGTGGGATCGTGGGTGCCTACCCGCGAGACGAGGTGGAGCGACAGCCCGGCGGCGCGCGAGATCAGGCCCTTGATCCGCGGCCCGCCGACCTGCTGGCCGCCGCGCATGTAGCGCGACGCCGCCGCCACCACCACGCCGCGCTCGACGAGCCGGGTCAGCTGGTCGATCTGCATGGGATCGTCGGAACCGTCGGCCATGGTGACCACCGTGACGTCGGCGGTGACGTGCTTGATGCCGAAGCGCAGCGCTGCCGCCGGGCCCCTGCCCCGGTTGTTGAGCAGCGGGCGCACCCGGTGGTCACGGCGCGCGTATTCCTTGACATACGGCGCGGTGGTGTCGTCCGGCGTGTCGTACACCACCAGCACCTCGCAGGGCAGCTTCACCGACTCGAGGATGCGGTCGAGGAAGTCGTTGATCTCCGCGCCCTCGTTGTACGCGGGGACGACCACGGACACCCGTGGCCTCATATGAGCACACCACCCTTGCGCACGTTGAAGACGTCGACCACCGGCTGCTTGATGTCGAGGCCGGCGTAGCGCTTGTGGGGCGCGCCGATGATCACCAGGTCGACGGAGTCGATCAGGTCCTCCTGCGACACCAGGTCGGGGTCGACCTTGACGTAGGGATCCGCGCACACCACGTTCTTGGCCTTGAACGCGAGGATGCGCTTCAGCTTGTACGCCAGCGAGGAGCGGATGTCGTCGGACTCTCCCTTGAACGCTGTGCCCAGGATTCCCACCGACATCGAGGCGAGGTCAAAGCGGCGTTCCAGGCGTGCCACTACGTACAGCGGCATCCCCTCGTTGATCATCATGCTGGTGTGACCGAGGGTGAACTGGTTGTTGTTGAAGGCGGCCAGCTGCATGGTGTCCTTGAAGAGGCACGGCCCGGCCGCGAACCCAGGGCCGGGCATGTCGGCGGCACGTGGATAGTCGGTCACCAGCGCGTGGCGAATGCGCTCGAAATCGAGACCGAAGTCGTTGGCCATCATGTAGAGCTGGTTGGCCGCCGCGAACCGGATGTACCGCCACGTGTTGGTGAACAGCTTGGCGAGCTCCGCCTCCTCGGGCTGCAGCTCGATGAGCTGCGGCGCCAGGCGCGAGAACAGGCGGCGCGCCGCCGCCATCCCCTCCGGGGTGCGCGCCGAGATGATCTGGGGCAGCTCGTGCAGCTCGACCATCGAGCGTCCCTGGGCGATGCGCTCGGGACAGAAGCAGACGAGGTTGTGCAGCCCGCGGTCGGCGAGATAGCGCTCGACGAGCGCGGTGACGCCGGGATAGATGGTGCTGCGCAGCACCACCACCTGGCCGCCGCGCCCGAGGTGATCCGCGAACTGGGCGATCGCCTTGACGACGGCGTTGGGGTTGGGGTTGAGGTGCTCGTCGACCGGGGTGCCGATGACCACCACCACGTACTCGGCGGTGGCGATCACCGCGGGCTCGGTGGTCGCCGTCAGCATCGAGCCGGCGCGAAGCTGCGCGAGCGGCTCCTGCGCGCCGTCCTCGTCGAACGGCAGGCGACCAGCGTTGACGGTGTCGACGGCGGCCTGGTTGGTGTCGAACAGCACCACGCGCATGCCCTGCTGGCCGAGCGCGATGCCGAGCGGCAGGCCGACGTGGCCGCAGCCGCCCACCACGACGACGTCGGCGTCGAAGCGCGAACCCGCAGTCGCCTGGGCAGCCTCCGACGGCATACGAAGCGAGGGCGAGGTGTTGGTGGACATCGGCAGCAGCCTCACATGGGAAGGGGAGATGCCCCAACTTGACCCGGCCGAATCGTAGCTGGTGGCGGGTTCTCGACGAACGCAGCGACGCCGGCGGACGCGCCAAGTCGTGGCTGTTCCTCACCCATCCGGGGCCATCGCTGCTGGTCACCGTGCTGCTTGTCGCCGCCGCCGGACTGCTGACGCGACAGCTGCCACCGGCGCGGATCGCCATCGGCCTGACGCTGATGATGCTGCCCGCGCAGCTGGCCATCGGGGCGCTCAACGACTGGGCCGACGTCGAGCTCGACAGGGCCGCCAAGCCGTTCAAGCCGATCCCGCGCGGAATCGTGCCCCGCCGCGCCGCGCTCGCCTTCGCGCTGGCGGGCTTTGCGGTGTCGCTGGCGACTGCGGCCTGGTTCGGCCCGCGCGTGCTCGGCGTCGACGTGCTCGCCGTGCTCGCCGGGGCCAGCTACGACCTCGGCCTGAAGCGCACCCCCGCAGCCCTGCTCGCCTACTGGGCCGGCTTCGTGGCGGTGCCGCTGCTGGCGATGGTGACCATCGGCAACACCCATGGCGCTCTGGAGGTCATCCCGCTGGCCGGGCTGGTGGCGCTGGCATTGGAGATCGCCAACGGGCTTCCCGACGTCGAAGGAGACCGTCGCGGCGGCTCGCGCACACTGCCGGTGGCGCTCGGGGTGGCCAGGTCGCGCTGGGTGATGGGCCTGGCGCTGACAGCCGGCGCCGTCTATGTTGTCGCCAACCGGGGGCGACTCGGCCAGAGCAACCTGGCCCTGGTCGCCGCTGGGCTGATCGGCGCCGGCGCGGTGGTGCCCCTGCTACCACGCGGCGCCCCGCGGATCGCGTTCCCGTTGCTGGCCCTGCTCGAGGCCGCGGCCACGGTCAGCTGGCTGGCGGCCTTGCCTCCAGCGTCCGCCTGAACACGGCCAGGTCCGGCTCGCTGAAGAGCACGAAGGTGATCAGCTCCAGGGACGTGTTCGGCGCCGCCAGCGCTGACAGCGCCTCCTCGATCGCGATCGGTGCCGCCGCCTCTATGGGGAAGCCGTAGATGCCGGTGCTGATCGAGGGGCACGTCACGCTGGCGCAGCCGTGCTCCGTGGCCAGCGCGAAGGCGTTGCGGTACGCGGAGCGGAGCTTCTCGGGCTCGCCGTGCTCGCCGTCCCGCCAGCGCGGACCGACGGCGTGGATGACGTGGCGCGCGTCCAGTCGTCCCGCGCCGGTGATCACCGCGCCGCCGGTAGGGCAGCCGTCGTAGCGCTCGCGCAGCTCCGCCATCAACGAGGGACCGGCGGCGCGGTGGATGGCGCCGTCGACGCCGCCACCCCCGGCGAGGTGCTGGTTGGCGGCGTTGACCACCGCGTCAGCGGCGACGGTGGTGATGTCGGCGCGGATGGCGTGCACCCCGCCGGGGGACGCGGTCCTCGGTTCGCTCATTACAGTGAGCGTATGGTCAACGACGATCCCGACGCCACCGAGGTCTCCGACGCCCCGGACGTCTCCGCAGAGAACCCCGAGAGCGAGAACTGGATCTGGGTCGGCCGGCATCGGCCGCCGGTGCCGCGCGCGCTCATGGAGCTGATGTCGCAGGGCTGGGCTGAGCGCGGCGGGGCACCCGTCACCCGGCACCCGGCGGCGGACCATTTCGAGGCCCGGCGCACCACGCTGTCGGAGCGGTTCGCCGGCCGGACCGTCGTGGTTCCCACGGGGCCGCCGAAGGTGCGCTCCAACGACACCGACTATCGCTTCCGCCCCGGCACCGACTTCTTCTGGCTCACCGGGGAGACGGAGTCCGACGCCGTGCTGATCATGGAGCCGGACGGCGACGGTCATCACGCCACCCTGTACGTCGAGCCGCCCAGCGACCGTTCCAGCCACGAGTTCTTCACCGATGCGCGCTACGGCGAGTTCTGGATCGGCCCGCGCATGGACCTGGCCGGCCTCTCCGAACACCTTGGCGTCGCCACCGCGCCACTCAGCGAGCTGCACGCCAAGCTGGATCGCCTCGCCACTCCCGACACCATCACCGTGCGCGGCATGGATCCGCGCATCGATGGGGCTTTGGCCGAGAACGACGCCGACGACGAGCTGATCACCACCCTCTCGGAGATGCGCCTGGTCAAGGACGACTTTGAGGTGGCCATGCTGCAGCAGGCCGTGGACTCCACGGTCCGCGGCTTCGAGGACGTCGTCAAGGCGCTCCCCGACGCCATGGAGTCGGGCGAACGAGTGGTCGAGGGCGTGTTCAACGCGCGCGCCCGGCTCGAGGGCAACGACACCGGCTACAACACCATCGCGGCGTCGGGCGCGCACGCCACCGTGCTGCACTGGGGACGCAACGACGGCGAGGTCACCTACGGTGACCTGCTGCTCCTCGACGCGGGCGTCGAGTGCCGCCAGCTGTACACCGCCGACGTCACCCGCACCGTGCCGGTGTCAGGGAAGTTCACGCCCGAGCAGCGCGAGGTGTACGAGATCGTGCTCGCCGCCCAGAGCGCGGCGATGGACGAGGTGAAGCCGGGCGCGCCGTTCCTGGCCCCGCACCGCGCGGCGATGCGGGTGCTCGCGCAGGGACTGCACCGCCTCGGGATCCTCACTGTCGAGCCTGAGGTGGCGGTGCGGCGCGACCAGCAGCTGCACCGCCGCTGGACCATGCACGGCACCAGCCACATGCTCGGCCTCGATGTGCACGACTGCAACAACGCGCGCGACGAGGAGTACCACGGCGAGCTCAAGCCCGGCTACGTGCTAACCATCGAACCGGGCCTGTACTTCCAGCCGGACGACCTCACCGTTCCCGAGCGCTACCGCGGCATCGGGGTGCGCATCGAGGATGACGTGCTGGTGACCAAGGACGGCCATCGCAACCTCTCCGAGGCGCTGCCGCGCGACCCCGACGAGGTCGAGGCCTGGATGGCCCGCCTCTCAGCCGATCACTGACCCGGCGCTACGTCCGCCCGGCGCGTTGCTCCGCGTAGAAGCGGCGCCAGATCAGCCGGTGCACCGGTATCCAGCGGGGGATGCTGCGCAGCCCCGGGATGAAGGGCAGGAACACCAGCGCCAGGCTGAGCACGCCCATGGTCAACACCACCAGCAGGTCGACGTTGGCCGACGTGCTGTACGGCGGGATCTGGTACCACATCTGGAACAGCCAGAGCCACGCCTGGCCGGGGTAGCGTCCGGTCTCGTTCATCACGCCCCACTGGTTGCCCAACAGGTGCTGGTCCTTGGCAAGCCCCGACAGGTGCGCGCCGTCGCCCATGAACAGCAGCGGAGCCGTGTAGTCGGTCTGGTAGAAGGTGCCTGCGCTGGAGAGCAGGAGGCCATCGAGGCCGCCGCTCTGCGCCACCATGAGCTCGCCGCTCATGAGCATCGGGACCGGACCGTCATCGCCCGCGGGGACTGTCACCTTGGTGCCATCGGTGGTGGCGGTGCCGAGCGCGGTCGTGTACGCGGTGAGCCACGCTGTCTGCTTGTCGGAGCTGGCTCCGTTGAACGCAGTCAGGGCGGCCGCGAGCGCGGCGTCGCTTGCCGACGCCGTCTTGAGCGGGTTGAGCACGAACTGGTTGACGCTGTCCACCGGTTGGTGGACGCCGAGCCACTCCTGGGGATGCAGCACCCACCAGCTCTGAATCGAGGCGGTGCCGGTGTTGTACGGCGGCCCGTACGCCGCGCTGAGGCTGGCCCCGGCAAGCTCATTGGTGGCCGTGGTCACGAAGTCGACCGGGTCCTCCTGCGCCCAGCGCTGGATGGTGTCGGCCTTGACGTCGGGCGACGACAGAACCACCGACAGTCCCACCACCACGACGGTGACCACGGCCATGGCGACGGCCAGCTCCTTGAGCAGGTCGTAGCGGACTGTGCGAAAGCGTTCGGGGTCGGGACCGCGGGCGCGCCGCCTCATGTCGACGCGGCGGTGCCGCTCTCAACAAGATCCGCGTCCGTGGCTCCGATGGGTGCCACGACGCCGCGCAGGCGCACCTGGATGACGTGGAGAATCACCAGCAGGGTGACCGCGATGGGCAGCAGCATCACGTGCAAGCCGTACATCTGGCCGAAGTTCAGTGGGTTGAAGAAGGCGCCGGCCCCGGTGGCGTTGATGGCGTCCTTGCCATTGACCGCGATCCACTGCGCGTCGAGGTTCTGCTGTGCGATGTACCCCGTGAACGCGGTGACGATGCTGACCAGGAAGATGACTGCTCCGATCATCCAGGTGGGGGCCCGACCGTCGCGCCAGCCGGCTGCCCAGAACTGGCCCCACAGGTGCAGCACCATGAAGATGAAGAACAGCTGGATGCTCCAGAAGTGCAGGCTGTTGACGAATCGCCCGGTGGCCGACACGTGCCACCATTGCGGCCCGAAGAAGGCCAGCACGACGCCGCTGATGACCACCCAGGCGAGCGCCGCAATGGTCACCACGCCGAACACATACACCCACGAGCCGATGTAGTACGGCTGCCGGGTCGGGAGCAGCTTGGTGATGGGCAGGCGGCGTTGCAGCCAGCCGGCCGCGGCGCCGGTCCAGCCTCCTGACCCTGCGACGGGCGCGGATGGCAGTGGTGCGGGCAGCTCAGGTTCCGAACTCGTCGGTGGACGCCCGGCGACGGTCATTGCTTGGTCGCGTCCTTGCCGTGCGCACCACCGTGGCCGGGGAATGGAAGCACCAGAGCGAGCACGAAGAGGAAAAGCATCACCCCGATGACCACCAGGTTCGGCAGCGAGATCTGGATGAATCCCCACTGAAAATAGGGAGCGGGCGCGTCCATGGACCCTCCTCGACAGGCTGGGCGGACGCGGGTGCCTGGCACCTGAGCGTACGGCGGCACTGGCGGGGGCGTCGGCGCGCTGCAGTACCGACGCCGTGGTCTAGCCGGCTGTCTTGCGCCTCTGCTCTTCGATCGCCTGGTGCGGCTCCTTGTGAGCGCGGCTCTTGGCCTCGGATGAGGCGAAGATGCCGTCGGCCTTGGGCGTACCGAGCCGGATCTTGTTGAACACGGCGCCGATGAGGATGAACTGACTCATGAAAGACAGCCACGTGGCCAGCAGGAAGAACAGCGCGAATTGCTGGCCGTACGTCCCGAAGCCCTTGGAGAGCTTGGCGTACAGCGGGAAGAGCAGTGAGAACACCTCGATGAGGACGCCAGCGACGACGGCCCCCTGCCAGATGTCTCCCAGCGAGAAGGTGCGGTTGGGCACCCAGCGGTAGATGATGATCACCAGAGCGATCAGCACAACCGCCCCGAGCAACGCGCCGAGGATGCCCGCTCCCGGTGACAGCGCCGCCGCGCTGTTGGCGGTGACCGTGAGCAGCACCGCGGCGATGAACACCAGCACCATGACCAGGCCCATCAGGCGCTGACGCAGCGTGTCGCGCTGTGAAGTGCCGAAGATCTTGGTGAGCGCGAACTCCATCGACGCGAAGAGGCTGGTGCCGCTCCAGAGCAGGCCGGCGATCGAGACGATCCCGAGGATGCCGGCGTTGTGCTTGACGCCGTCGAGTGCCGCCAGGATCTGCTGGTGCGCGTCGCTCGGGAACACCGAGACGACCCCGTTGTAGACGTTGGTCTGTACCGCGGGGTCGTTGATGACCAGGCCGACGATGGCGAGGATCCCGAGGATCAGCGGGAACATCGCGAGGAACGCGTTGAAGGCCAGACCAGCCGCGTAGTTGCCGCCCTGGGCGCTGCCGTATGCCTGGATCACCTGCACCGGCCGCGATCGGGTCAGTCGTCTGAGCATCGCGCTCGCTCGCCGGCTACTCGACGCGCGAGAAGGCCAGGCAGGCGTTGTGGCCGCCGAACCCGAACGAGGTGCTGATGGCCAGGTCGATGCGCTGGTCGCGGCCCACGTTGGGCACGTAGTCGAGGTCGCACTCGGGGTCGGGCTCGTCGAGGTTGATGGTGGGCGGCACGTACTGGTCGCGGATGGCCATCACTGAGATGATCGCCTCGATGGCACCGGCGGCGCCGAGCAGGTGGCCGTGCATCGACTTGGTCGAGGACATCGGTACCGTCGACGCGGCCTCGCCGAGCGCGGCCTTGATGGCCTTGGTCTCGGCGGAGTCGTTGAGCTGGGTCCCGGTGCCGTGCGCGTTGATGTAGCCGATATCCGCCGGGTGCGCATGGGCGCGCTCGAGGGCCTTGAGCACGCAGCGGCGCGCGCCGTCCCCGTTGGGTTCGGGCGCGGTGATGTGCGAGGCGTCGGCGGTGGCGCCGTACCCGCTGAGCTCAGCGTAGATGTGCGCGCCGCGGCGGCGCGCCGCCTCCATCTCCTCGAGCACGACGATGGCCGCGCCCTCTCCCATCACGAAGCCGTCGCGGTCACGGTCGAAGGGACGCGAGGCGCGCTCGGGCTCGTCGTTGCGGGTCGAGAGCGCCTGCATGGCGTTGAACGATCCGACGCCGAGCGCGCAGACCGACGCTTCGGTGCCGCCGGCGATCACCGCGGTCGCGTCGCCGCGGCGAATCCATTCGGCGGCCTCGCCGATGGCGTGGGCAGCGGACGCGCAGGCGCTCACCACCGCGAAGTTGGGGCCCTTGGCGCCGTGCTCGATGGCGATGACGCCGGCGGGCATGTCGGCGATCATCGACGGGACGGTGAAGGGCGACACTCGCCGCACTCCCTGCTGATGCAGAGCGAGCGTGGCGCGCTCGAGAATCTCGAGGCCACCGACGCCGGACGCCACCAGCACGCCGGCGTCCTCACCGACGGCCGCGATGTCCAGCCCGGAGTCGGTCACCGCCTCGCGGGCGGCGACCAGGGCGAGCTGCATGCAGCGGCTGCTGCGCCGCGCCTCCTTGACGCCAAGAGCGGCGGCTGCGTCGAATCCCTTGACCTCCGCGGCGATACGCGTGGGCAGCGCGGACGCATCGAACTGGGTGATCGCCGCCACCCCACTCGTGCCGGACCGGCACGCCTGCCAGGTGGACTGCACGTCATTGCCGAGCGGGCTGATCGTGCCCATCCCGGTGATGACGATGCGGGGCCGGCCGTTGCCGTTGGCGTTGCTCATTCCTCTCCTGGCTGTTCTGGCGACGTGAGCAGGGGCGCGCCCTGCGAGTGATAACCGCCGTCGACGTGGATCACCTCGCCGCTGATGCCGCGGGCCATGTCGCTGAGCAGGAACACTGCGGTGTCCGCGACCGGACCGGCGTCGGTTGCGTCCCATCCTAGCGGGGCCTGCCCGGACCACGCGTCCTTCAGTGTTCGAAAGCCGGGGATGGACTTGGCGGCGATGGTCTCCAGGGGTCCGGCGCTGATGGTGTTGACCCTCACGTGGCGGGGCCCGAGGTCACGGGCGAGGTAGCGTCCGATCGCCTCGAGCGCGGCCTTGGCCGGGCCCATCCAGTCGTACAGGGGCCAGGCCAGGGTGCCGTCGAAGGTCAGCGCCACCAGCGCGCCGCCGGTTGAGGGCATGAGTGGCACCAACTCGGCGGCCAGCGTCTTCAGAGAGAAGCTGCTCACCTGCATGGCGGTCGCCACCGATGACCACGGTGTCTCCATGAAGTGGCCCCCGAGGCAGTCCTCGGGTGCGAAGCCGATGGCGTGGACCACGCCGTCGATCGAGCCCCAGCGCTCGCGCACCGCCGCGGCAACGCCGTGCACCTGGTCGACGTCGACGACGTCCATCTCGAGAACGTCGGGATGCGGCTCCAGCCGCTTGGCGCTGCGCTCGGTGAGGCTCATGGCGCGACCGAATGAGGTGAGCACGATGTCGGCGCCGTGCTGCTGGCAGGCGTCCGCGATGGAGTAGGCGATGCTCTTGGGGGTCAGCACTCCGGTGATGAGGATGCGCTTGCCGGCCAGGACGCCCGAGGCGCGCGCGGACACGGCGTCGCTGTTGTTGGTGACCATCCTTCCCTTCAGAGTCCGGCGCTGTGCTGCGCGGTTACGCCGCCCGCGTGATCGACAGCATGCGCTCGTGCCACGCAGGCGCGCCCGCCAGGATGTCACCGGTGCGGAAGACGGCGGCCTCGTCGCCACCCCAGTCGCTCACCACCCCGCCGGCCTCGCGCACCAGAAGGCTGCCGGCGGCGATGTCCCACAGCGCCAGGTTGAGCTCGAAGAACCCGCACCACACCCCGGAGGCGGTGTAGGCGAGATCGAGGCTGGCGGCACCGGCCCGGCGGAGGTCCTCGAAACGCTCCATCGCCGCAGTGAGGACCGGGAGGTAGCGAGGCCGGTTGTCGGGGCGGCGGAAGGGGAAACCGGTGGCCACCACGCCGGTGCCGGTCGAGCGGCGGATGTCGAGCCTGCGGCCGGCGGCGTCGTAGGCGCCCTCGCCGGCAAGCGCCGACCAGTGGCCGCCGGTCAGCGGCGCGGTGACCACGCCGACACGCGGCACGCCGCCCTCCACCAGGGCGATCGACACCCCCACCTCGGGGTACCCGCGCAGGAAGTTGGTTGTGCCGTCGAGCGGATCAATCACCCACATGCGCTCAGTCACCTCGCCGCCCCGCTCCTCGGCGAGCACGTCGATGGAGGGCTCTGCCTCGTGGAGCACGGCGATGGCGGCAGCCTCGGCGGCGCGGTCGACCACGGTGACGTAGTCGCCGGCCCCCTTGAGCTGCGCTTGGAGCGGAGCCGCGTCCCGGCGCGACGCCCGGATCACGTCGCCGGCCGCCTGGGCAGCGGCGAGCGCCAGCGTGCCGAGTTCGCGTTGCGAGCGCATGAGTTCAGCCTATCGAGTCCGAACCACCCCCCGATCGCGATGTGAGAAACCTCGTCACACGGGCAGCGCAACTCACTCATATGCCTTGACACGCATATGCCTACTTCGATATATTCACGCCGCTATGAACGCCACCCTCATCGCGCTGGCCCAGCCCAACCGCCTCCAGATCGTCGAGCTGTTGCTCAGCGGCCCCCGCCCGGTGGCCGAGATCGTCGAGCGGCTCAAGCTGCGCCAGCCCCAGGTCTCCAAGCACCTGCGCTTCCTCCACGACGCCGGGGTCGTCGACGTGCGGCGGCTGGCGCAGCAGCGCATCTACAGCCTCAAGCCGCAGGCGTTCCGAGAGCTGGACGCGTGGCTCGAGTCCTATCGCCGGCTCTGGGAAGAGCGCTTGGATCGCTTTGACGAGGTCCTCCAGGACCTCAAGGAACAGGACGTCAACAAGGAGAATGACCATGCCCTCGACCGCTGACACGACCCTCGTGCTGACCATGCCCTTGGACCTCGAGGTCGTCGGAACGCGCGTGTTCGACGCGCCGCGCGAGCTCGTGTTTCGCGCCTACAACGACCCGGCCCTGGTCCCGCGCTGGTGGGGCCCCCGCTCGGAGACGCTTGTCGTGGAGGAGATGGACGTGCGCATGGGCGGAGGCTGGCGGTACCGCATGAAGGACGCCACCGGCAACGAGTTCGCGTTCTTCGGCGAGTACCGCGAGATCGTGCCGCCGTCACGGATCGCCCGGACCTTCAACTACGAGCCGATCGGCCCCGGGCACGAAACGCTGGAGACGGTGGAGCTCGAGGAGCTCGACGATGGCCGGACCAGGATGATCAGCACACAGCGCTTCCTCACCGTCGAAGACCGCGACGGGATGATCCAGTCGGGCATGGAGAGCGGCTACAGCGAGAGCCTGCAGCGGCTCGACGAGCTGCTCGAGGAGCTCAAGGCGGCCGGCTGACGCAGCGGTCTTCCCGTACAGTCCCGCCGTGCTGCAGCTCGCGTCGCTCGGTTACCAGACCGACCTGGCGCTGCTGCGGCTCGGCGGGACACTGGTGGAGGACCACGGCGACCACCTGGTCGTCAGCAGCCCCGACATCCCGACGTACTGGTGGGGCAATTTCCTTCTCCTGGCGGAGGTACCCGACCCGCCGGCGTCGCAGCGATGGCTAGACCGCTTCGCCGCAGCCTTTCCCCTGGCGAAACATGTCGCGATGGGCTTCGACGGCACGACCGGTACCCTCGCCGACCTGGCGTGGTTCACCGAAAAGGGCTTCGACGCGGAAGCGCTGACCGTCATGACAGCCGCCGCGGTGCGCACGCCCGCGCACATCAACCGCGACGCCGTCTATCGCGGCCTGCGCTCGGACGACGACTGGGCCCGGGGCGTAGAGCTGCAGATACGCTGTGGCAGAGAGAACATCGAGTCAGTGGCAGCGCGCACCTTTGCGACGGAGAAGGCGCGCATCAATCGCGGGCTCGTGGAGGCCGGCCACGGGCGCTGGTTCGGGGCATTCGTTGGCGACCGGCTCGCTGCGCAAATGGGACTGCTCGCCGCCGGCCCCGGCCTCGCGCGCTTCCAGTCCGTCCAGACCGATCCCGACTTTCGCCGCCGCGGCCTCGCCGGCACGCTGGTCCGCCACGTCAGTCGGTACGGCTTCGACGAGCTCGGGGCACGCACGCTCGTGATGGTCGCCGACCCCGACTACTTCGCGATCGACCTCTACCGAAACGTCGGCTTTGAACCGACCGAGACACAGCTGCTTGTGGAGCGCAAGCCGCCGGACGACTGACGCCGCCGCTCTCTACAGCGCCTGCTTGTGCAGCTGGATGATCGACGCGACCGGAGGCGGCGTCGGCAGCGCAAGCAGCGCGAGGTCGACGCCGCCCGCGGCGAGCAGTCGCTCCACCGCCTCGCCCTTGATGGGATGCGAGAGGTGATAGCCCTGGCCGAGATGGCAGCCGAGGTGGCGCAGGGCGATGAGCTGCTCGGTGGTTTCGATGCCCTCGGCGATCATGGTGAGACGGAGCGCGTTGCCGATACCGATGATGGCCCGCGCGAAGTCGCCCTCGTCCTCGGTGTTGTGGAGGTCGTCGACGAACGGCTTGGCGATCTTGAGGATGTCGACCGGGAGGCGGCGCAGGTAGCTGAGCGATGAGTAGCCGGTGCCGAAGTCGTCGATGGCGATGCGGATGCCGGTGCGCTTGAGGGCCTCGAGCTTGTCGATGCTGGCACCGGAGTTGGCGTCGTCGAGCACCATGCTCTCGGTGAGCTCCAGCACCAGCGAGCTGGGCAGCAGCCCGGTGTCGGCGACGACGTCGAGCACCTCGTCGACGAAGCCTGGCTGCTGCAGCTGCCGCGGGGAGATGTTGACGCTGACCCAGAGCGGCTCCGACGACGGGTAGCTCTCCTGCCATTGCCGGGTCTCGATGCACGCCTTGCGCAGCACGCGGGTCCCGAGCGCGAGGATGACGCCCGTCTCCTCGGCGGTGCTGATGAAGTCGTCGGGCGCGACCATGCCGCGGGTGGGATGCCGCCAGCGCACCAGCGCCTCGGTGGCCACCAGGCGCCCGTCGGCCATGTCGAAGATCGGCTGGTAGTGCACACCGAACTCGTCCGCGGAGATGGCCCGCTCGAGGTCGGCGCGAAGCCGGTGCCGGGCCACGATCTCCGCCTCCATACCCGAGATGAAGAGCACGTGGCGGGACTTGCCGGCGCTCTTGGCGGCGTACATGGCGACGTCGGCGTGGCGCATCAGGCGGCTGGCGCTGTCGGTGGCGTCGTCCGACACCGCCACACCGATCGATGCGTGCACGGTGACCGACTGGCCGGCGAGCGCAAACGGTTCGACGAGCGCCGTGAAGATGCGCTCCGCAACCAGCTCAGCCTCATTCGGTGTGTCGATGTCCTCGATGAGCACTGCGAACTCGTCGCCGCCCAGCCGCGCGGCGGTGTCGGGGCGGCGCAGCGAGTTGCGCAGACGCTCGGCGACACCCATGAGCAGCTGGTCGCCGGCGGAGTGACCGAGCGTGTCGTTGACCGCCTTGAAATCGTCGAGGTCGATGAACAGCACCGCCACCGGCTTGCCGGTGCGGCTGCGACGCAGCAACGCGTGGTCGATGCGATCGCTGAACAGCGAGCGGTTGGCGAGGTCGGTGAGCGAGTCGTGGAAAGCCTGGTGGGAGAGCTGCTCCTGCAGGTCGGACAGACGCGCAATCGACTGCTCGAGGTGGCCGTTCTCCAACGTCGAGCTGGTCTGGATGGCGAGCGACTGGAAGAGGTGGAGGTCGCGCTGGTCGAAGCTGCGCGCGGTGACGTGGCTGCCCACCATGAGGCTGCCGATCAGCCGCGAGCGGCCGCGCAGCAACGACACCATGGCGTGGTCGATGTGCCGCCGGCTGAGCACGTCGCGCGAGCTCGGCGACGCGCTGATGCGGTCGATGATGACGCCGTCCGAGTCGGCTTCGAGGATGTCGTCGAGGTCGTTGAGGTCGATGGGCACCATCACCTCCGTGCCGCTGGGGTCGCCGGCGCGCACAGTGGTGCGGTACGCCTTCTCTCCCGGTGACGACGGGTAGATGGTGAGCTGCGCGATCTGCGCCTCGAACATCTCGCGCGCCCGGCCGAGCAACCCGACGATGGCCGCCTCGAGCTCGTTCGAGTGACTGAGCGCCTCGTCGGAGCCGCGCAGGAACTCCGCGACGCGGCGCTCACGACGCTCCGTCAGCAGGAGGCGGTAGCCACCGAGCAGAACCACGCCGAAGACGGCGACGATCGCCATCCCCTTGGGATCGGAGAGCAGCATCTCGGCGGCGATCAGCCCGTACATGCAGGCGACGGCGGTGGCGGCGAACGACAGCGCGATGTTCTCCAGGGCGAGGTCGCCGGGGACGGTGCCGTCGTTGAGGCCGATGCTGAACAGGCTGGTGAGACTGCTCAGCACGAGCACCAGGCCGGCGCAGAGCACCGCGCTGTATGCGCTGGTGGGGAGCTGGTCGGTCCCGATCACGCCCGCGGTCGCGTTGAACGACAGGGCTGCAAGGGCGGAGAAGAAGGAGAACTGCGCGATGTTGAAGGTGGTGTCCGGGTGGCGCAGGTCGCCTCGACTGATCGCCGCGGCAACAGCGCCAACCAGGAAGCCCACGATGATCGCCCCGCCCGGTGCAAAGAACAGACCGAGCACCAGCGGCGCGGCGGACATCCCCACCGGGCGTGTCCCGCGGCGCAGCGCGACGGCGATCGGCCAACGCTCGGTGATGAAGAAGAGCGCCGCCAGGCCCCAGACCGGCAGCGTGTACGTCCGCGACGCCGCCGGCAGCGTCAGCAGCATCTTGATCCACAGCGCCAGCGCCGGCACCATGAGCACGGTCGCGAAGAGTCGCAGCCGCACCGTTGGACCGAAGAGCGGGCCGTCCGACAGCGAGCCTTCGGGGGGCGCGGACGGGACGGACGCGACTTGTGTCACGAGGCTCCTGAACTCCTTTGGCAGCCGGTTCTCGGCCATTCTCCGCAGCGCTTCCGGCGGCCCCGTCACAGCGTGGTTACTGTTTGACGATTCAGGGGCGACGGTGCCTCGCACACCCGGAGGGAACATGGCTGCGGAGATCCGCGTCGGAACCTGCAACTGGGCCGACCACAAGGAGTTCTACCCGCCAGAGCTGGAGCGCGGACGCCGTCAGCGCGAGAAGCTCGAGTACTACGCGCGCTTCTTCCCGATGGTGGAGATCGACACCAGCTTCTATGGCCTCCCCAAGCCCGAGGTCGTCGACAGCTGGATCGGGCGCACGCCGGCCGGTTTCCGGTTCAACATCAAGGCGTTTCGCAGCCTCACCCGCCACGAGCGCGAGAACGGCCGGCCGCGGCCACCCACCGACGAGGAGGTCCGCGATTTCCTGGCCGCGCTGTCACCGCTGCGCGACAGCGGAAGGCTCGGTGCCGTCCACTACCAGTTCCCACCCTGGTTCACCAACCGTCCCGACGCACGCGACGTTCTGCTGGAGACGCGCGAGCGCCATCCCGACGACATCGTCGCTGTGGAGTTCCGTCATCGCAGCTGGTTTGACAACGACGCGTGGCCGGCGACGGAGGACCTGCTCCGCGAGCTCGACTGCGTGTACGTCGGTGTCGACGCGCCGCAGCTGGGCAGCGGCACCGCGCCGCCGATCCTCGCGATCACCTCGCCCAAGCTGTGCATCGCACGCTTTCACGGACGCAATCGCACGACGTGGTACCGGCCCGACGGTCCCACCAGCGACTACCGCTTCAACTACCTGTACTCGCCTCGCGAGCTCGAGGAATGGGTCCCAGCGATCCGTGAGGCGGCCGACCGCGGCACACCCGTGCACGTGCTGCTCAACAACAACCGCAGCAACTACGCGGTGGTCAACGCCTTCGACTTCGCCGCTCTGCTCGATGTGCCCCTACCCCGGCCTCCACAGCCGATCCTCGAGCGGATCGTGGAACGGGACGGCTCGGTGCCCGCCTGGGTGGCCGAGGCGCCCCCGCCGACGGAGCCGGCGGCCGCCGACCCCAGCTCGGGGCAGGCCAGCCTCGATATCGACGGCTGAGCTGGCCGCCCCTTCCGTCGCGGGGCGATTTGCGCCACAATTGGCGCCGACCGCTGGTGTCTTCCGCAGCCGGTTCGCTGTATGAGCAGGCGATCGCCTTCGCCCGCCGTCCACCGGCTCGCACTCGGCTCAATCGCAGGAGGGTTCTCGCAATGGCAATGGCGTCCCCCCGACGCAATGACGGCGCGCGCCGTCCTGCGCCCAGCGGCATGGTCCTGCGCAACGACAACAACACGCACGAGGTCGAGGTGGCCAAGGCCCTCAACCAGTGGGCGGTGACGGTCACCGCCCTGGCTGACAACCGGCTCATCTGCCAGGACTTCTTCGCCCGTCGTTGGGAGGCGGTGGCTCGCGCCGAGGACTTCGTGCGCCTGCTCAACCGCACCGAGCCCCCGCCAGGCTGGTGACCGCGGCCGCTCCGGGCTACAACGCGAACGCCGCGCTGCCCAAGCGCATCCGGCACCACTACCTATACAGCTTCCAGGATACCCGGCGCGAACGGCTCTTCCTGTCCTCGATCGGGTTCGACGTGGGGGCGATCTCCGCGCGGGTGATCACGCACATGATTCGGCGCGGGATCGGGCCCTTCCACAACCTCAGTCGCAACGGCCGCCATCTCCACCACCTGGTCTTCGGGATCGGCGGGCTGCTGGCCACAGGCTACCTCTGGCTGGTCATCGCCGACGACGCCGAGCAGCAGAAGACGATCCACCGCGCCACCTCGTTCGCCTACGGGGTCGGCGCGGCGCTGACCCTGGACGAGTTCGCGCTCTGGCTCGAGCTCGAGGACGTCTACTGGACCGAGCAGGGCAAGGTGAGCGTGCAGGCGCTGATGATCTTCGGAGGCCTGCTCTCGATCGGGGTCTGGGGTGGGCCGTTCCTCAAGGCAACCGCGAAGGAGATGGCACCGAAGACGAGTCCCGCGTAAGGGGCGGGAGTTCGCACGAGCACATCTCCTTGCTGCTCAAACAGGCTTCGGCGCCATTGGCAGCCGCGTCGAACGCTTTCGCGTCCGACACGGCCTCGGGCGCCTGCAGAACTCGCGACTGCGGAGATGTGCCCGAGCGAACTCCTCCCGAGTGCGAAATTCTTCGGCGCGAGCTTCGTCGCGATCTTGAAGGGCTCGCGGCCTTGTTGGGTACCGGACCGGACCGTCCGGTTCGCTATGCGCCGGTCGCCCGGACGGCCTTGTAGGTCTCGAGCCGGTGCAGCTGCCAGCTGTGCTGTTGCATCGCCGGAAGGATGCTCGCTGCTTTCTGGAAGCTCTCCGAACCGTAGAAACGGCCCGCCTGCTCCTCCGATTCCCACACGTCGACCACCCGCCAACCCGTTGCCGTCGGTCCCGCGATGTGGGAGATGATGCCCTCCGGGGTGTCTGAGTCCAGCTCGGCTCGGCCGATCCGTCGCATCACCTCGTCGTACTGCGACCCGTCGGCGCCTTCTGCCTCGAAGAGGAAAGCCACGGCCATCTCACACCTCCAACCCCATGAACGGTAAGAGACTCAATACGCTCCTACTAGGAGTAATGTCAAGGGCGTGCCGCGAACGGCGACCACGGCCAGCGCGATCCTCGGCCTGTTGGACTTGCGACCGAGCTGGACGACCTACGAGATCACCAAGCAACTCCGTCGCAACATGCGCTTTTTCTGGCCCCGCGCCGAGAGCAGGATCTACGCGGAGACCAAGCAGCTCGTCGCCAAGGGCCTCGCGGAGGTCGAGCTGGGGCACGTCGGCCGTCGAGCTCGCTCGACGTACAGGATCACTCCACGTGGCCGCCAGGTGCTGCGGGAGTGGCTGGCCACGCCGCCCCGGGCTACCGCGCTGGAGTGCGAGCCGCTGCTACGCATCTTCATGGCGGACCGATCGACCCGCGCGCAGCTCGACGCTGCGCTCCGACAAGTGCGCGCCGATGCCCGCGCCATCCTCGACGTCGGCGTCGACGTCGGACCCGAGTACCTGCGGGGTACGGCTCCTTTTCAGGATCAGATTCACGTCCGTGCCTTCGTCTTCGACTTCCTTTCCCAGCACGCCCTGATGTTGCTGGCCTGGGCTGATCGCACCGAGCAAACGCTCGACACCTGGCCCACGGCCACCCACGACGATCGCGTGGCCATGGCTCGCCGGATCATCGAAGCCAACCTGACGGCGTACCCAGCCTTGGAGACTGAGCTCCGTGAACAGCGCTTCGAAGTCGCCCGCGAGCCGACTTAGCTGTCAGTGTCACCCCTGTCCTCGGCTGGCGGCGTCTCTGCGGATGCCGTCGTCTCCGCCGGCTCTCGCGGGAACTCGACCGTGCAGACCACGAAGGCGCCGTCCCTCCAGACCGTGAGGATCATGGTGTCGCCGGGGCGGCGGCCCGCCACCGCGGTGCGGAACTGCTCGGCGCCCCCGGTGAGTGTGTAGCCGCCGATCGCTGTGATCACGTCGCCGGTGCGGATGCCCGCCTCGGCGGCCGGCGAAGCCTCGTGGACCGGGCCCACCTCGACCCCGAAGGCGGCGGGGAGGCCGCGGTCCTTGGCGATGTCGATGGTCACCGCGCGGACGGCGGCCCCGAACGAGACGCCCGGGCCGTCGTCATCGGGGCGGGGAAGGAAGCGCGCCAGCTGCACCGGGTCGAAGCCGACGATCATGCGGTCGTCGATGATCAGCGCCGGGACGGCCACCCGCCCGAGGCGGCCGAAGAGGATCGCGCTCGCCGAGGGGTCGGCGGTGACGTCGCGGGTGGTGTAGGCGAGGCCGCGCTGGTCGAGGTAGCGGAGCAGGGCTTCGCATTGGGGATCCCCCGCGCGGATGAAGACGCTGATCTGTCCAGCCATGGGTCGCGCTCAGCCGGTGGCGGCCGGGGGCGGCTCGACGGACGCGGCCTCGCCGTCGGCGGACTGGCCGGGGGCACCCTGGCCTCCGCCGCCTCCACCACGGCGGCGCCGGCGACGGCGCGGACTAAAGCTCTGCGTCTCCCCACCCGGCCCGAAGTGCAGCGAGCCTGGAGCAGCGGAGCCGTCGACCGGAGCACTGGCCCCGTCGGCTGGCGGTGCTCCAACGCCGGGTGTGCCTCCGCCCGCCCCGCGACCGCGACGACGGCGACGGCGGCGGCGGCGCAGGGGCTCACCGTCAGGACCGAGCTGGGGTGGAGCTCCGTCGGCGGCGGGCTGACCCGCCTCGCCGGGCACGCGGGGAGCGCCCCCCGCCTGTGCCGGCC
>NZ_JAEKNS010000105.1:0-15967 GCF_016464765.1 Candidatus Aeolococcus gillhamiae
CGCGAGGACGTCCTCGCGCAGCTGGTGAAGGCCGCCGAACTCCCCGGTGCGGCCGAGCTGCTCGGTGTTGCCGAGCGAGATGTAATGGGGGATGTGGTCGCGCACGTAGTGCTGGAACACCGGGTACTCGAACACGGCGAGCGGCAGCCGCGCCCACACCGCCTCGATGGCCTGGTTGCCGAAGCCCTCGTGCTCGGGCGGGTAGCAGATGAAGTCCATGGCCTGGTACGTGCTGTAGAAGGGATAGTGGACATCGTCGCCCGGCTGGTATCTGCGGTCGGGGACGACGATGGCGCCGCCGTACGCGAGCGTGATGCCCATGTGCTTCGCATATGCGACGAGCCGGTCGAAATAGGCGCGGTTGTCCTCGAGGTCCTCGCCCTGGGGGAGCAGGAGGACGACGCGGCTGCTGGCGGTGAAGCGGCGGCGCTCGCGGCCGACGCCGTCGGGCGCGCTCTGCAGCGCATCGCGCCGCTCGTCGAGCGCGGCGACCAGCTGGATGGCCAGCTCGATCGACTTGTTGATGGCGACGCGGGCGGGCATGGCCACCACGACGTCGTCAGGGCCGACGGGTGCCCCCTCCCCGGCGACGATCTCCAGTCGCGCGCGGAAGGCGGGGCCATCGATGCTTACCACCTCGCGATCGAAGTCGAAGCCGTCGGGGATCACCGTGCCGACGATGCCCTTGCGCTCGCGCAGCGCGTCGCCGGCGATGGGATTGATGAGCGTGTGGCGGGCGTTGGGCAGCTGCGGGCACATGATGGTGTCGAGCAGCGCGGTGATCTCCGCGTACGGCGTGGTGAAGAGCCGCGCGTTGGGGCCCTCCCAGTACAGGTCGTGGTGCTGCATGAGGAAGCCCAAGTCGGACCGCGCGACGGCGAGGTCGTAGAACGCCAGCGTGGCGGGCAGGTTGTAGGGCAGCGACATGATGTTGCGGATGTGCAGGAGCGCGATGTGGTGCGCGTCGATGTACTGCTCGATCGCGGCGCGAATGGCGCCGGCGCGCGCGGTGATCTCGTCGATGAGCGCGCTGGCAGTGGTGGGCGAGGCGGTGTTGACGTCCGCTGCGGGCGGGAAGATTCGCCGGCGCAACTCCACCGCATCCGCTGACTGGTAGGACAGCTCGGCGATGCGCAGTCCGTCGCTGCCGTCGGGGACGTCGGCTGCGCACGGGTGCACCTGCCAGCCACGCCTGCGCAGCTCCTTGGACAGCTCCTGCGACTGCAGCGACACGCCGTCTGTGCCGAAGAGCTTGTAATGGACCTCGAGGGTCGCGCCGGGCATTACGCCCGCGCGTAGGAGTGGAGGCCGGCGATCCAGAGGTTGACGGCGTAGAGGTCGGCGAAGATGGCGACCAGCCCCACCACGGTGATCAGC
The DNA here is from genome assembly GCF_016464765.1 of Candidatus Aeolococcus gillhamiae. Taxonomy (NCBI): domain Bacteria; kingdom Bacillati; phylum Candidatus Dormiibacterota; class Candidatus Dormibacteria; order Candidatus Aeolococcales; family Candidatus Aeolococcaceae; genus Candidatus Aeolococcus; species Candidatus Aeolococcus gillhamiae. Next base: position 1,378 of record NZ_JAEKNS010000105.1, read on the forward strand.
GCGGCGCGGGTCTCGCGCCATCCGTACGTGACGCGCGCGTGCAGGTAGATGGCGAACACGACCCAGACGATGAAGCTGAACGTCTCCTTGGGATCCCAGCCCCAGTAGCGGCCCCAGGCGTGCTCACCCCAGACCGCGCCCATCATCACGCCGAAGGTCCACACGGGGAAACCGATCATCACGAAGCGGAAGCTCCACGCATCGAGCGTCTTCGCAGCGGGCAGGTGGCGCAGTGAACCGGCCAGCGATGGCATGAAGCCGCCGCCTCCCCCACCACCACCGCCGACGAGCACCGCCGCGCCGCCGCCGCCGGCGGCGACACTGCCGCGCGAGCCGGTCTGCGCTGTGGCCAGCGCGTAGCCGTCCGCCCAGCGGCGGGCCAGGAAGAACATCGCGAAGAAGCTGGAGAACACCAGCAGCCCGGACGCCGTCGCCATCGAGGTGACGTGGATGGTGAGCCAGTAGCTGTGCAGCGCCGGCACCAGGTTGCCCGGCGGCACATAGAGCATGTACGCCACCGCCATCAGGCCGATGGTCAGGATCATCGCGGGCGCGCCGAGCAGGCGCTGGCCGGCGCGGAGCGAGATCACCAGGAAGACGGTGGCGACCACGAAGGAGATCCCGGTCGAGTACTCGTAGATGTTGCCCAGCGGCCAGTGGCCTGCCTCGAACGCGCGGGTGAGGATCGACGCCAGGTGGAAGGGCCAGCCCAGCGCCACCAGGCCGAGCGCGGTGCCGGCGATGCGCCTGCGCCGGAAGGGGACGTACACAACGAAGGCGATCAGGGCCGCCACGTAGAACGCCACGGCCACGCCGAAGAGCGTCAGCGACAGCGGCGTGTCACTCATCGCGTCAGGATAGTCGTGCGGCGCCTGCGCCTGCGCTCGAGGAGCGGGCGCAGGTAGAGCTTGGTGAGCAGCCCGGTCATGGTGAGCACGAACGCGGTGTACACGAGTGGCACCCCACTGTCCTTCTTGACGTGGAACAGCGAGAACTGGCGCAGGTCGGGGAAGGACACGGTGAAGTTGGCTGTGCCTCCGTTGGCGGCCGGCAGAGACAGGGTCGTGGTCTGGTGGATTGGCAGCGCGAAGGCGGCGGCCCCGCTGTAGTACGGGGACATTCCGCTGGTGTCGAGGCTGAAGACGTCCTGCGAGGCGCCGTTGTCCAGGCCGAGGTCGCCCACGAAGAGCTGCACCTCCATGACCGGGTTGTTGGCCGCGGCGGTGCCCGCGGCGTAGACGAGGTTGAGCCCGTTGGAGGGGCCGCTCACCTGCGGAAGCGCCTGTGCGTCCGGGTACAGCACCAGCCGCGCGCCGATCTGCACCGGTTTCGACTGTCCCGGTAGCGTGTAGTTGAACGCGGGTACCTTGAGCACACCCGTCGACGCCGCCTTGCTGTCGCTGATCATCTGGATGTTGGTGTCGCTGACCACCTCACCCGACGGGTTGCGCACCACCATGCGCGGCGCCCAGCCATAGTCCTGCTGGTAGAAGTCGACGCCGTTGTAGCCAAGGTACTCGTTGACGCGCACGTCCTGGGTGACCACCTGGTGCGCGCCGTCGGTCAGAGTCATGTTGCTGACGAAGTCGGACGGCATGCCGTTGGACTGCAGGGGCGCGCTGAACCTGTTCAGCTGCACCTGGTAGCCGCTGTGGTGACCGTCGAAGAGCATCCCCTCCTGGAGGGTGTCGTAGCTGGCCCGCGTCTCGGCGATGCGCTGGCCCTCGGTGATGGTCATGATCCCGTCGAAGCCGGTCGCCTTGCCCCACACCACCGCGACCACCAGCAAGAAGAACGAGGTGTGGAACATCCAGCTGCCCCACTCGCCCCAGTACTGCGGGGTGCGCGGGTAGCGGCGCACCGTGCGCACGATGAGCGCGCGACCGCGGTTGATGACGCACGACAGCAGTGCGATGTAGAGGCTGGCCAGCAGGATGTAGAACAGCGGCGACACGAACACCGACGTCAGCGGCAGGCCGAGGTGGGTGGCCAGGTCGTTGAGGTTCTGGTGTGCAGCAACGAACTCGCTGACCTTCACCGAGGCGGAGCTGAACTCCTGGGGCACAAAGGTGCCGATCAGCACGATGAGCAGGATGCCGATGAGGAAGTAGATGGCGGTGCGCATGCGCGTGTACTCGTGCCAGAAGTGACCGAACAGCGTGCGCGCGCGCCGGCGCCGCGGCGGAGGCGCGCTGCGTCTGGCAGTGGGGGGCGGCGCGGTTGCTGTGGCCATCAGGAGCTGCTGCCGAGGAGGGAGTCGAGCGTTGTGGGGACGTCAACGAGCGTGCCCAGCTCGCGCAGGCGGATGGTGCCGGCGGCGTCGATCACTACCGTCGTCGGCGGGGCGTCGACGTTGAAGGCGGCGGCGTCATCGGAGGCGGGGTCGAACACGCTCGGGTAGGTGATGTGGAACTCCTGGACGTACGCCCGGGCGTTGGCGGAGTCGTCGCGGATGTCGACGCCGATGAAGTGCACCCCGCGCGCCGAGTACCTGGTCACCAGCGAGTTGAGCTCGGCCTGCTCCTGGCGGCAGGGCCCGCACCACGACGCCCAGAAGTCGACGACGACGGGGTGGCCGCGCAGGGCGGTGAGATCGACGTGGCCGCCGCTCAGGGAGCTGCCGGAGAGTGCGGGCGCAGGCTGGGCGGTGCGCGCGTCTGCCTGCACCCGGGTGGAGACGTCGGGCTGCAGGCTGCAGCCGCTGACGAGAAGCGCGGCGATGAGCGCGGTGGCGCCGAGCGCGGCCACGCGGCATGGGTTCTTGGGCATGGGCATGGGGAGAGCGCGCGAGCTCGGCGCGCAGGGTACTACCGAGGCGGCTCGCGACGCCGTTCCCGGGATTGCTACGGGGCTGGGAATTCGGGGGTACATCGAGACTATGGTGGGGTGTTCCACCCAGCGACAGGAGGCAACTGCCATGGCCGAGACTGAGCACGGCGCCCCGAGCAACGCGGACCTCGAGGAGCCCGGCGACAAGGACGAGGACAAGGGGAACATGTCGGAGGGCAACCGCCCCGCCGGCGGCGACAAGGCCGCCCACGCGGGCTCGGTGGGCCAGCACCCCGACAAGATGCGGGAGCGCGGCACGGTCGATCCCGACAAGCCCGATCCCTCCGGCGGCCCTCCCGGCTGACGGCGGGCGCCGCGCGGCCGGCCGCGCAGATCCTCTCGGGCGAACCTGGCGAGGCGGGACGGCGGTGGCTCGGACAACTGTCCGTTGCCGCCTTCGTCCTCTTCGCTGTGGTCACTCTGCTGGTGGTCAGTGGGGCGACGCACTCCGTCGACGAGTCGATCGCGAATGCGGCGCGGGGCTTGCACTGGGGACCGATGCGATCGTTGTTCAGAGCCACCAGCGCGATCGGCGAGCTGGGAGCGGTCCAGGCGCTGGTCGGCGGCGCCGTGGTGATCGCGCTGCTCGTGGTGAGCCGGCGCGCAGGCTACCTGATGCTCCTCGGCGCGCTGGCGAGCGTTCTCAACCTGGGAATCCGGCTGCTGATTCCTCGGGACGGGCCGGGTGCGACCGAGCACGTGGTGTTCGACCCCTCGCGCGGTCACAGCTATCCGAGCGGGCACGCTGTGCTGTTCACGTGGGTGACCTTCCTGGTGGCGGCGGGGATCTCGCCGCGGATCCCGGCACAGTTGCGCTACGTCGTGTGGGCGCTCGCGGCGGCGGTGACCGCGGTGGCGTGCATTGGGCGTGTGTGGGTCGGAGCGCACTGGCCCTCCGACGTGGTCGGCGGGCTGTTGCTCGGCCTCGGGTGGTCCGCTTTCGTCCTGTGGTTGCCGCAGCGGTGGGTGCGGTGAGTGGGACGATGCGGCTGTGGGGTCGTTTGCTGACCTGAGCTTGGGCCGTGTGGCGTCGCCGCGATCGACGCAGGTGCACCTGTGGCGCGCGCCGCTGGACCTCTCCGACGACGTGGCTCGCGTGGTGTGCGCATCGCTGTCGGCAGATGAGGTGTTGCGCGCGCAGCGGCGGCGTTCCGGGGCCGATCGGGAGCGGTTCGCTGCTGGGCGGGGGTGGCTGCGCGTGCTCCTGGGGGCGTATCTGGACGTCGCAGCGGCCGAGGTGGTCCTGGGGCGCGACGAGCGTGGCAGGCCTCGCGTGGAAATGCCGGGAGCGCCGGACGGCGACTGGCTGCGGTTCAACCTCGCGCACTCGGGGTCGGTTGCCGTCTTCGCGGTGGCGCGTGGGCGCGAGGTGGGCGTGGATGTTGAGATGGTGCGCGACGTTGATGCGGAGGCGATCGCGCGCCGGTCCTTCTCCGCGCGCCAGCATGGGGAGTTGATGCAGCTCCCGCGCGAGTCCCGCGCGGGCACATTCTTTGCGATGTGGACGCACAACGAGGCGTACCTCAAGGGGCTTGGCACCGGGCTCCACCGCGGGGGCGATGTCGACGGGACGCCGGGGTGGTCGATGACGGCGTTCGACGTGGTGCCGGGATACGCGGGCGCGGTGGCCGTTGCCGGGACGGGGGTGGAGGTGCCGTTGGTGGCTCGGGAGCTCTCGCTGGGATCGTGATGGTCACAGGATTGGTACCCGTGGTGGCACACGCATTCGGCAAACGCTACGACCTGCCCGTGCCCTTGTGGCTCTTCGTGATCGGCGGCGCCGCCGTCGTGTTCGTCTCGTTTCTTGTGGTCCTGCCGCGCGCGGTGGCGCCCGCGTCGGCCGGCGAGGCCAGGTTCTCTGACCGCATCCGGCTGCGCCGACCCGCGCCGGTGCGCTGGATCGTCGCCGGATTGATCGCGGTCGCTCTGATGCTGTGCGGCTGGTTCGGCAGCTCGGCGGTTGCCGAGAACATCGTGCCGTCGTTCTTCTGGCTCGCGGTGTGGGTGGCCACCCCGATCAGCTGCGGGCTCCTCGGCGACTGGACGCGGGCCGTGAACCCGTTCGCAGCCCTGGCGCGCGCGTGCGATCGACCCGGCCTGCGCAGCGCCCTGCTGGGTGATGAGCGCGTCGTCGGCTGGCCTCGCCGGCTGGGCTGGTGGCCTGCGGTGGCGTTCTTCTTCACCGTGGCCTGCGGTGAGCTGATCTTCAACGGCACGGCCACGCTGCCGGCGTTCACAGCGTGGGGGCTGCTCGTGTACGCGCTGGTGAACGCCCTGGCCGGGCTGCTCTTCGGTGCGCGGGCCTGGACTGAGCGCGGTGAGGTTTTCTCCGTGCTCTTCGCCACCTGGGGACGCCTCGGCTGGTTCCGGTTTGGCGCCGACGGCGAGCGTGGCTTCGGTGGCGGACTGCGTGTGCCGTTCGACGCCCACGTCAGCCGGGTCACGTTCGTGCTCCTGCTGCTCGTCTCGGTGTCATTCGACGGACTGCTGTCGACACCAGCATGGAAGACGTTTCGCGCTCAGATCACGCTGAGCGGCATCGGCTTCCAGCTGTTCGAAACAGCGGCGTTCGCCGTGCTCGTGCTGGTGGCGTGGGGACTGTTCGGAGGGTTCGCGGCCCTGGTGCGGCACTTCGGCGACATGCAGCGGTCGAATCTCCAGGTCCTCGCAGGCCTGGTGCCCTCGCTGTTGCCGATCGCGTTCGGCTACCTGGTCGCGCACAACGCCGAGTACATCGCGATCAATGGTCAGCTGTTCATCCCGCTGCTCGGCAATCCCGCCGGCATGGACGGCGTCCACCTCCTGCCCGCGCCGTTCAACGACAGCTATGAGATCAACCCGAACCTGCTGCCGTCGTCCGTGGTCTGGTATCTCCAGGTGGCGCTGATCATCTTCGTGCACATCGCTGCGGTGGTGCTGGCGCATCGCTACCTGGCGCGCGCATCGCGCAGCCACGCCAAGGCGCGCGCGAGCGAGTGGCCCTGGATCGTGGCCATGGTGGGATACACGATGACCTCGCTCTGGTTGCTCGCCCAGCCCCTGGTGCAGTAGAGGCCGCCGGCCGCGCTCTGAGAGCCGCTGAGAGTCGGCTGAGAACCGGGCTCCCAGGCGCCGACGGCTTATGCAGCAGGGGTCCAAGTTGGTAAGGTGATAGAGGGACGGGTATGCAATAGCCCCTGAGCAGGCTCAGGGTGCTGGGGTGAGGGGGAGTCAAATGCACCAAACGGCGTCAGCCATTAACGCCCGTGGTGTCGGTCGCAGGGTCGGCGAGCGGGGGATCGAGTGGGCCCCCATGGGAACAACACTCGCTGCGCTACGAGCCAAGCGCGCCCCCTTCGGGACCTGGTGGACGCGCGATCTTGGCGATCTTCGCGATCGGATGCGTCCGGCGAGGCGAATGGGCTCTGTCGACTCCGAGACCGTCGCCGGCATCCTCAGCGATGTCGAGAAGCGCGGTGGGCTGATCGACGCCCCCGCGGTGCCGCGGCCATCCGAGCGGGGATTCGCCCCGCGCCTCCTGCCGCTGAAGTATGCGTTCGACCGCGACCTGGCGGCGTTGATGATCGTCGTCCTCTCGCCTCTGCTCCTGCTCCTGGCGTTCATCGTCACGATCAGCTCGCCCGGGCCGGTGCTGTTCCGGCAGCAGCGCATCGGCCAGGACGGCCGCGGCTTTGTGATGTTCAAGTTCCGTTCGATGAAGCTGCCCACAGCGATGGTCCGCTTCGAGCCGGCTCCGGGGTTGGCGCCAGGCGGCGTCGAGGGCGTGGACCGTCGCACCACGGTCGGCCGCGTCATCCGGCTGCTCAGCATCGACGAGCTGCCCCAGCTGGTCAACGTTCTGCGCGGTGAGATGAGCCTGGTGGGACCGCGGCCCGAGCGTCCGCAGTACGTCGAGCGTTTCACTCGTGACCTCCCCGGCTACGTCGACCGCCACCTGGCGCGGCCGGGGATCACCGGCTGGGCGCAGGTGCACGGGTGCCGCGGGGCGACGTCGATCAGGCACCGGCTCGAGCTCGACCGCGAGTACATCCAGTTCTGGTCGCTGTGGCTCGACCTGAAGATCCTGGTGCGGACGTGCACGATGATCGTCGGCATCGTCATCCCGCGCCCGGGTGACCAGCGCGAGATCGAAGTGATCGGGCGCCGTCAGCAGCCACAGGGGCGGGCCGCGTAGTCGGGTGATCGAGGCGCGGCGTCAGGCTCGTCGCTTCGCCATCGTCTCCCAGACAGCCGCGACGCCGGCCGCCATGCGAGAACGTGAGTACAGCTCCTGGGCGCGGCGGCGGCCCTCCTCGCCCATGCCGTCGGCCATCTCCGCATCTCCGGCGAGGCGCACCAGCGCCGCGGCGATGTCCTCCGGTGATTCTCCGCTGAGCAGGCCGGTGACGCCGTCGTCGACCAGCTCGTCCACGCCCCCGAATCGCACAGCCACCACCGGCACGCCCGCCCCCATCGCCTCGAGGATGGCCAGCGAGCAGCCTTCGTAGACCGACGTCATGAGCAGGCAGCCGGCTCCCGCCATGAGGTTGGGGACGTCGTCGGTGTCGCCGACGAGATGGACCGCGTCCCGGACGCCGAGCTGGGTCGCCAGCGTGGCGACGTGGTCGTGCAGCTCGCCGCTGCCCGCCATGACGAGGCGCATGGTGGGACGTCGGTGCCGGGCGAGCGCGAGGGCGCGAATCGCCAGCTCCGGCCGCTTCTGTGGCGCCAGGCGGCCGACCATGAGGACGACGTCGCGGTCGGGCGTGCGGTCACGACTCCAGCGCTGCAGGTTGATGCCGTTGGGAATGACGCGGTACTGCTCCCTGCGACCGACACCGAGTCGCAGGCCTTCGTCGCGCTCGTGGCGGCTCACCGCGAGGATCGTGGCACAGGCGTGGGCGGCGAGCCGCTCGAGCGCGATGAGCGCGCGACGCGGCGCACCACTGAATGCCCAGAACGACCATGCGTGCGGCGTGACCACGGATGACGCGCGCCGGCCGGTGAGCAACGCCGCGGCGCGCCCGAGCCACGCGGCCTTGCTGGAGTGGCCATGCACAACGTCGCTGCGTCGAACCAGTGGGAGCAGTCGCGCCAGCCAGAGGAGGTCGCTGGGATGCGGGGCGCGGTGCGATGTGAACCGCATGCGGCGGACGCCTGGCATCCGGCCCACGCGGTCCCAGAGCACCGACGGCAGCGGGCAGGCGACGGTGAGCTCGAATCGCTGGTCGGTGTGGAGTTCCTCGACGATGTCGAGGACGTGGCGGGGGACACCGGCGGCGTCAAACGGTTGGGCGATGAGCAGGACGCGGATCGGTCGGGGCACGTGGGTCAGCCCGCGCGCCTGGCCGCGAGTGCGCCCCACAGTGACCGGTACGCCTCGACCATCGCGATCTCGCTGAACTCGCGCTCCACCCTGCGTGCGGCGGTGTCGCCGAGGTGCCGGGCGAGCCGCTCGTCGCCGAGCACGCGCGTGACGGACGTGGCCAGCGCGACGGCGTCATCCGGAGGCACCAGCAGACCGTCCTCGCCGTCGCGGATCAGCTCACGCAGGCCGGGAACGCTGCTGGCAACCACGGGGCGCGCCGCTCGCATGGCCTCGAGCACGACCAGCGGCAGACCCTCCCAATCGGACGGCTGCACGACGACGTCGGCGGCGGCGAGCAGCGCTCGAGCATCCGAACGCGCTCCGACCAGGCGGACGCGTGGGGCCAGTCGCAACTCGCCGATCTGGCGCTCGAGGGCAGACCGGAGGGGGCCGTCGCCGACGATCACCAGGGCCGCGTGCGGGAGCGTCGCGATGGCGGAGAGGGCAACGTCGTGCCGCTTCTGCGGGACGAGTCGACCGGCGGCCATGACCAGGCGCAGGTCAGTCGGCAGACCCCACTCGCGGCGCAGTGCGCCCTGGTCGGCGGCCGGCGGCGGCGCCGCGATGCCGTTGCAGATGGTGGTGAGCGGTTCGAGGCCGTGGGCATGCAATGAGGCAGCGACACCGGGGCCGCACGCCACCACAGGGAGTCGAGTCCAGCGCAGCAGGCGCGCGGTGGCGCGGTCGTCCTCGGGCGGGACACCGTGGAGCGTCACCAGCGCGGGCCAGCTGGCGCCGCGCCGTGCGGCGAGCGCTGTGGCCAGGGCGATGCCGGGGTTGTGGGCGTGGATGACGTCGGGGCGCCAGCTGGCGGCGAAGCGGCGAATGCGCCAGGCCGTGGCGAGAGTCCGATCGGGGCGGCGCGCGATCATGGGAAGGCGCAGCCGGTCCGCGCCGCGCGGCAGCGACACCTCGCCGGCGCAGGCGATCGCCACGGCGTCCCCGCGCGCGAGCGACGCTTCGCTGAGCCGCCGGACCACCTGCTCAGCACCGCCGTGGCCGAGCTCCTGGATCACGTGAAGGATGCGCACGTCGTCAGCGCGGGGATGCGAGCAGCCGCTCGTACAGCGCGACCATCTCCGCTCCCGCCTGGGCGGCGTCGAAGTGCTCGGCGACCCGGGCAACGCCGGCGCGGCCCATCGCGGCGCGCTGGTGCGAGTCCGCGATCAGCGGGGTGAGCGCCTGGGCGAGCGCGGCAACGTCGTCGGGTTCGACAAGGCGTCCGCTGACGCCGTCATCGACGAGCTCGGCGACGCCACCAACACGGCTGGCGACGACGGGCAGCGCGACCGCCATCGCCTCAAGAATGGTGATGGGCAGGTTCTCGCCACGCGACGGGAGCACGAAGATGTCGGCGTCGAGGAGGCGTTCGCGCACGTCGGAGACGTTGCCGTGGAAGGTCACGTCCAGTGCGCTGCCTGCGGCGCGCCGCTCGAGCTCGGCGCGGAGCGAGCCGTCGCCGTAGATGTCGAGGTGCACCAGCGGCGTCCTGCCATTGAGGCGGGCGCAGGCGTCAAGAAGGACGTCGATTCCCTTGTGCGTCTCCAGCCGTGCCGCGGTGGCGATGCGCACCGGCTGGTGGGCCGCGCCCGGCTCGGTGCGGCGGATGTCGATGCGTGACGGCACCATATACATGCGCGACACGGGAAAACCGCGGCCGATGAGGAACTTGGCGAGCGCGCGCGACGGCACCACCACGGCGCCGAGGCGTGCGAGCAGCGCCTCGAAACGGAGATGACCGTGCAGCCGCCACGCCGCCCGCAGCGGGGAACCGGCCGGGCGCGCGTCGGGTCGGCCGGGCAGACCGACGAGCTCTTCGGGAAGTCCGTGGTACGTGTGCACGAGCTCGGCACCAGTCGCGGTGCGCACGACGGCGCCGCAGAGCAGCAGGGCGCGGCGATCCTGGGTGTGCACGATGTCCGCACCGCGCAGCTGCGGCCACAGCCGGGCGGCGCTGACGACGTCGGTCTTGCTGCGCAGTGGAAACGCCTCCGCCGCGAGCCCGAGGCTGCGCACGCGGTCGGCGACCTCGTCGCTGCCGCAGAGCACGCGCACCCTGGCTCCGGCGGCGGCCACTCGAGGAGCGAGGTTGAGCAGATGCGACACGGGTCCACCCTCGGTCAGGGTGCTGACGTAGGTGACCTTCACGCGCGGGGTGCGAGCCGACCAGCGCGAACTGCGCGGCTGCCGGCGGGCTGCCGCATCCTCATGTCCTGCCAGATGCACGTGACCATGGCGCCGACCAACCACAGCGGCGCGTAGTACTGCTCCGACAACGTCAGCGCCGACACGATCGCCACAATCATCGCGCCGGCGACGGCGATGGCAAACGAGGGTGGCCCGATGCGTTCTCGGATGGCCACGCGGATTCGTCGCAGGTTGGTCGCCAGGTACGCGAGCAGCAGCGCGAGCGCCGGGAGGCCGACCTCGACGCCGACGTCGAGGTACGTGTTGTGCACCACGGTCGGGTCCTGGCTCGTCGGTGGCCGGCCGTCCACCTGCGCGTTGTAGTACTGGAAGTTGCCGGGCCCGACGCCGGCGAACGGGTGGGTGGCGATGAGTTCGAGCGCGCTTCGCCAGGAGTCGAACCGGTGCCCCACGTTGGCGCTGGCGACGTTCGACTTGTACAGCAGCGCCTTGCTGAGTCGCTGCGGCTGGGCCACGGCGACGACCGCCACCAGGCTCAGCACCAGGAGAATCGGCACCAACGCGGTGCGGATGAGATGCCGCTGGTAGAACAGCACCCACACGAAGGCGACGCCCAGGCCGAGCGCGGCGCCGCGTGAGAAGGTGAGCGCGTCGGCGAGGCTGATGATCGCGATCAGCACCAGCACGAAGACGCGGGCCCACCCCCGGTAGCGCAGCAGCCAGAGTGTCAGCGGCAGGACCGACGAGAGGATGTACGCAAGGTCGTTGGGGTCGCCGTACGTCGGCGTGGCGCGCGTGTCGATGCCGATGAGCAGGTTGCGGATGGCGAGCACACCGGCGACGGCGGACGCGATGGACAGCATCCACACCACGCGCTCAAGGGTGCGGTAGTCGCCGACGAACGAGCTGAGCACCATGTACAGGCCGACGTAGCTGACATAGCGCAGCGTCACCGGAAGCGCGCTGTCGAGGTGCTGTGCGGCGACGGTCGAGACCAGCAGGCACGCCAGGATTCCCAGCAGCATGACGTGGGTGGCGTCGATGCGCAGGTGTCGGCGCCGCGTCGCCAGCTGGATGATGAAGCTGAGAAAGCAGAGGCCGCCGGTGAGCTTGACCAGCGTGATCGACGAGCCGGCGCCGCCGCCGAATGACACCGAGTACTCCAGCGGGACAGCGGCGGCGAGGAGCATGAGCGCCAGGTCCAAGCGCATCACCGCAACGACCACCACCAACAGCACTCCGACCGCGGGGAGCACCAGGATCGGCCAGGCCGTGGCAGTGATGGCCACGACCACGGCGACGGCGACCGCCGCCAGGGCGCCCGCCAGCGCGCTGTTTACGCGTTCGGCGAGGTGCCTTGAGGACGGGCGGGCCAGTTCACCCTGGGTCGGCATGCAGGAGGGAAGTCTGCGCCACGGCGGGCTGTGTGGCAGGAGTCATCGAAGCGACGGCATGGCTCACAGCCGTGACCGGGTGCACCAGCGTGGTCTGCGCGGCGGATGCAGTGGGGATCGGGCGGGTGAGCACGCGCTCGAGGATCGGTGCGAGCGCGGCCTCGAACGCCGGCTCCGCCGGGGACACCGTGCCGACCTCGGTCACCCATGAGGTGGCGCGTGGGCGGCCGCGCAGCTCGCGGAGCGGGATGGTGTCCTTGACGAGAAGCATCGCAGTCCGGATCAGGATCACCAGGTCCCCGGTCAGCGACCACGTCGACACGTAATAGTTGTCGAGCCGGGCACGGTCGATGATCGAGGTGTCACCACGCAGGCCGTTGACCTGGGCCCAGCCAGTGATGCCGACGCGTACGCGGTGGCGCGACTGGTACTCGGGGATCGACGCCGCGAAGACGTTGGCGATGAGCGGGCGCTCGGGTCGTGGCCCCACCAGGGACATGTCGCCGCGCAGCACGTTCCACAGCTGCGGTGCCTCGTCGAGGCCCGTGCGACGGAGGAACGAGCCCAGCCTGGTCACGCGTGGGTCGCCGACCACCGACCAGGTGCGGTCGCCGTCGTCGTTGGGAACCATGCTGCGGAACTTGAACATGGCGAACTCGCGGCCATCCATGCCGACGCGGACCTGGCGAAAGAAGATGGGGCGCTTACCGACGAACGGCCGCGGGCCGGACACGCGCACCGCCGCGGCGACGAGCACGAGTACCGGCGCCAGCACGGTCAGCGCTGCCAGCGAGACGAGGATGTCGCAGCCGCGCTTGAGCATACGATTGGAGAGTCGCTGCAGCGGACGGGGCAGCAGAGTGAGCGGGATCCCGCAGAGCTCGTCCGGCGATGTTCCCTCGACGCCGACCTCGAAGAAGCGCGGCACCGCGTAGATCTCCGCGCGCAGGCGCTCGCACGTGATCAGCAGGCGGACCATCTGCGCCTCGCGGAGCGACGAGAACGCGAGCAGGATGCGGGTGACGCCCGCGCGCCGCGCCACGGACTCGATGTCGGCGAACGACCCGAGCCGGCATACGCCGTCGACGGGGTACGACCCCTCGTCGTCGATGAGCCCGATGACCCGCATGCCCAGGCCGGGGTGGTCGACGGTGGCGCGCGCCAGCCGCGTCGCCACCTCACCCGAGCCAACGATGAGCACGCGATCCTCGAGCCACCCGCGCCGGCAGGCCGCGCGCACGGCCAGCAGCGCGAGGCCCCGCGCCAGCAGGAGCACAGGGACCACGGTGACGCCGAGCGCGACCAGACCGGCGGTGGCTCTCGCCGGGTTGAGCGGCACCAGCACAAGCGTGGCGAGGGCCACGCGCTCGGCGACCGGGAGAACCGCGTCGGCGAGCCGCGGCGACACCCGGCTGGCGGCGCGGCGGTCGACGCCGGACAGTCCGAGGACGATGGCCACGGCCCAGCCGGCCCAGGCCGGGCTGAGCCGATGACCGGCAGCAAGGACCGCCAGGAGCCCCAAGCCCTCGGCCGCGCTGAAGACGAGGCGCAGCACGGCTCGCGCTGACGTCCGTTCACGAAGCCGCGCGAATGGCAGGAACCCCCGGCGGCCTTGCGACCCCCCCATCCTCTCCCCCCGAGATCCGGCCTCCGCAGAAGCCGCTCAGTACATCTACGATCAACGGCGGTGTCGCCGGCTCGCCGGCCCCGCCGAAGGGGGTCGAACGCACCAAACGGCTCCGTACACGGTAATATCGGCAATCGCGTCACTAAAGTCAAACGCTCAAGCGGACTCGCTGCCGCGAGCGATCCGCGGACACTCGACGCCATGGGGGGACACGGGACGTGCAGCGGCTGACCGAGCAATCCACGGCCAACGATTCGCTTCTCGAGTTGGGGGATCGCTACGCGCGGGCCAACCGCACCCGGGAGGCGGTGTCCGTCTCGCACCACCTCGCCGGCAACCCCCTGTTCACGCAGGCGGCGATCGCCGACCTCGCGGACGCGCTGCCGGCGACGTCGGTGGTGAGCGACAAGGCGGACCAGGCGTTGGTCTCCCCCGACGCACCACCGCGCGGTTCGGAGGCGCGTCCCGGCGATGTCATCCGCAACCTCGACACCAAGCGAAGCTGGCTGACGCTGCTGAACATCGAGCAGGAGCCGGCCTATCGCGACCTCATGAACGCGTGCCTCGACGAGGTCGCGGCGGTCGTCGACCTGAAGCGCGGCGACACGCGACGTCGCGCGGGCTTCATTTTCGTGTCGTCACCGAACTCGGTGACCCCGGCGCACTTCGACATCGAGCACAGCCTGCTGCTGCAGCTCTCCGGGCAGAAGCGGGTCACCGTCGGACGCTTCGCGGACGAGGAAACGCGGCAGCGCGAGCGCGAGCGTTACTGGGACGGCGCGCTGGGACGCGTCGAGGACATGCCAATGGCGGTGGAACCGCACGACCTCGCCCCGGGGATGGGCGTCTACCTGCCACCCATCTGCCCGCACTGGGTGCACAACGGCGACCAGGTGTCGATCTCGATGACGCTGACGTACTTCACCAGCCAGTCAGAACGCGACCAGCAGATCGAGGCGTTCAACGCCAAGCTGCGCAAGCGGGGAATGCACCCGGTGCCGCCGGGACGGTCGCACGTGCGCGACGTCGCCAAGGCGTCGGTGATGCGCGCGTGGGGAGTGCGACGGCGGTTCTTCGGGAACGGGATCGAGGTTTCCGGGTCGCACTAGCAGGGAGCTGAAAAAGCCCTTGAGCTGGCTCCGCTGCACGGATTTGTGACATCTGGCGGCCCGGGTCCGGGGTCGAAGCTGGGCGATCAGGCCAGCGGCGGGGGCGTCGCCGACACTCACCACCCTCGTCAGGCCA
>NZ_JAEKNS010000112.1:0-38902 GCF_016464765.1 Candidatus Aeolococcus gillhamiae
CCGGGATTCAGCCTGCGCGGCTTCCACGACACCATGCTCGGCAGTGGTCTGCCCCCGCTCGCGGCGGTTCGTGAGCTGCTCTTCAATCCTGACTGACCTGTCGCCGCTGCTCCGCGTCAGAGGCCGCGGCTCAGGAGGGGATGGCGCCGTGCTGGGCGAGGATGGCGAGGTTGAGCACCAGGGTCACGAAGATGCCGAGCACCAGCGTGCCGCCGACAGTGAGCAGCAGCACCCCTCCACCGGACAGCGAGGTGCGTGACCAGTTGTACGCCGCCTGGTCGGGGCGCGGCCGCGTGTACATCAGCAGGGCGACGCGCAGGTAGTAGAAGACCGAGATGGCGCTGGTGGCGATTCCCCACAGTGCGAGCGGAACCTCGTGGGCGTTGATGGCAGCAGCGAACACGAAGAACTTGGCGAAGAACCCCGCCGTGGGCGGGAACCCTCCCAGCGAGAGCAGGAAGAGTCCCATGGCGGCGGCCACATACGGTCGCCGGAACGCCAGCCCGCGCAGGCTGTCGTAGCTGTCCATGTCCTCGCCGCGACCGGCCATGATGGTGATCACCGCGAAGGCGCCGATATTGGTGACCGCGTAGGCGGCCAGGTAGTACAACGATCCCACCGTGCCGACCGTGTTGACGCTGCCCTGCGCGGTGAACGGCGGGACCACGACACCGATGAGGATGTAGCCGGCCTGGGCGATGCCGGAGTAGCCGAGCATGCGCTTCAGGCTGGTCTGGCGCAGGGCGGCGACATTGCCGATCACCATCGAGGCGATCGCCACGAAGTACACCATGATCTTCCAGCGGTCGTACACGGTCGGCTCGCCGAGCGTGTAGGTGAACACGCGGATCAGCGCTGCGAAGGCGGCCACCTTTGTGGTCACGCTCATGAACGTCGTGACCGACGTTGGCGCGCCCTGGTACACGTCCGGCGTCCAGGTGTGGAAGGGTGCCGCGCTGATCTTGAACGCGAGCCCGACGAAGAGCAGCGCGATGCCCGCCATCAGCAATGGATCCACCGAGTTGCCCGAGCTCTGCAGCGCAGAGAAGATCTGGGCCAGCTGGGTGTGGCCGGTCTCGCCGTAGATGAGCGCCCTGCCGAAGAGCAGGAATCCCGACGCGAAGCCACCGAGCAGCAGGTACTTGAGCGCCGCCTCCTGCGAGCGCGGCTCGTGGCGGTTGAAGCCGCTGAGGATGTAGAGCGCGATCGACAGCAGCTCGATGGCCAGGAAGATGACCATCAGGCTGCTCGCCCCGGCGAGGAGCATCATGCCCGTCGCCGCGGCCAGGATCAGTGAGTAGTACTCGCCGTAGTGCATCCCGCGACGGTTGAGGTACTGCGGGCTGATCACCAGGACCAGCGCGGTGCTGACCAGGATGATGGCGTTGATGAAGAGCCCGAAGCGGTCGTAGGCGAACGACCCGAAGTACACGGTGTGCGGCGTGGCTGCGTCGAACCAGCCCCACACCGTGGAGCCGAACGACGCGGCGACGGCCACCAGGCTGAAGCCGGCCAGCCAGCCGCGATGGGACGCGCTGGTGACCAGGTCGAGCAGCAGCAGCATGACGAAGCCGCCACCGAGGATCACCTCGGGGAGGATGCCGAGGATGTCGACGCCGTTCGGCGTGGACAGCGGTGGCAGCGCGGCCAGCATGGTCACGGCGCGCCCGCGTTGGTGACCGCGGTCGAGGTGTGCGGGCTGTTGGCGACGACCACGGTCTGCTCGACGCTGGGACGGGCGATGTCACCGACCGGCCGCGGGAACACACCGAGCAGCACCATGAGCGCGGTCAGGGGCAGCAGCACCAGGCCCTGGCTCAGGCGCATGTCGCGGACGCCTTCGGTGCGCGGCTGAGGCGGGTCGTGCATCAACCCCTGGTGCAGGCGCAGCATGTACCAGCAGGCGAGCACCACCCCGACGCCGGCAAGCACCGCGTACACAGGATGCAGCTGGAAGGCGCCGAGCATGATCGAGAACTCGCCGGCGAACGAGTTCATCCCGGGCATCCCGAGCCCCGCCAACGTCGCCACCAGGAAGAGCGCGTAGAGCCACGGCATCCGCTTCTCGAGCCCGGACAGCTCGCGGATGTCACGCGTCCCGGTGCGCTCCTCGACGATGCCCACGATGATGAAGAGCGCGGCGATGATGATCCCGTGGTTGACGATCTGGATCACGGCTCCGTTCACCCCGTTGGTGGTGAGCGTGAAGATGCCCAGCGCAATGAAGCCCAGGTGGCTGAGGCTCGAGTACGCGACGATGCGTTTGAGGTCGGTCTGGCTCAGGGCCATCAGAGCGCCGTAGATGATGCTCAGCACCGCCAGCGCGGCGAGCAGCCACTTGAAGGTGTTGATGGCGTCGGGGAACAGCGTCAACCCGAAGCGGATGAACCCATAGGCGCCGAGCTTGCTGACCAGCCCGGCGAAGAACACCAGCACAGGCACCGGCGCCGACTCGTAGAGGTCGGGCAGCCACGTGTGGAACGGGACGATCGGGATCTTGATGGCGAAGGCTGCAGCGAACGCCAGGAAGGCCCATTGCTCGGGAGTGAACGTGGTGATGTTGAGCCCAGGGATGACCACCGGCGTCCGCGACAGCGGGCCGCCGAGAAGCGCGGTGAGATCGAAGGAGCTGCGCCCGCTGGCGACGCCCAGGGCGATGATCGCGAGCAGCATGAGCAGGCTGCCGGCCACCGTGTAGATGACGAACTTCAGCGTCGCCCGGCCGCGGTTCTCGTTGCCGTAGTTGGCGAGCACGAAGTACAGCGGGATGAGCATGCCTTCCCAGAACAGGTAGAAGAGCAGCAGGTCGACGCTCAGCAGCACGCCGGCGGTCATGGTCTCGGTGAGCAGGAGCAGCCCGCAGAACAGCTTGAGTCGGTCGGTGCTGCGTCGCGAGACGATCAGGGCGCCGAGCAGGAAGACGCCGGCGTTGAGCGCGAGGATCCATGCCGAGATCCCGTCCAGACCGAGGTGGTAGCCGGCGCCGATTGCGGGGATCCAGGTGTGGATCTCCTCGTAGTGGAAGCCGAGCGCTCCCGGTGACACCCTGGTGCCGCTCATCGTCGCCACCAACACCCAGACCAGGATCGCCGTGGCGAGGGTGGCGGCGATCGTGAACGCCTTGAGGACAGTGGCCGCGCCACGCGGGATCAGCTGCAGCAGCAGCGATCCGCCCAGCGGCACCGCCAGGACCACGGTCAGCCAGGGGATGTTCATCGCGACACCAGCACGATGGTGGCGACGACGAAAACGCCGGCCGCCGCGATCATGTAGGACGCGTAGTCGCGGATCAGGCCGGTCTGGTAGTCGCGCGCCCAGGCCCCGAGCTCGGAGCAGGCGTCGGCCACCAGGCGCACCCAGCCGTCCATGGCGCGCGGTTCCACGACCCTGCGCAGGCTGCGTGCCAGCGCCAGGGTGGGCCGCACCAGCACCGCGTCGTAGAGCTCGTCGAAATAGAACTTGTTGTAGGAGAGCTGCGGCAGCGCCCGCGGCAACCGTTCGATCACCGCGGCGGGCTCGGGGCGGCGCTGCAGCCACAGCCGCGCGGCCAGACCGGCGCCGAGCAGAGACGCGAGCGTGCCGGCGACACCCGCGGCAACCGCCTGCCCGGTGCCGAGGTCGACGGCCACCGGGCCGGACACTGCGGTGGTGAAGACCGGCGACAGGAACCGCGCGAAGACGCCGATGAGGACGTTGTCGTGGATGAGCAGTGCCCAGACGCCGAGCACCACGCCGAGGCCGGCGCTGAGAACGGCGAGGATCTGGACCGGCACAAGCATCACCGGCGGCGCCTCATGGGCGGCGTACACCCGAGCGGTCTGCGGCTCACCGCGGAACACGGTGGCCCACAGCCGGAAGGCGTACAGCCCGGTGAGCACGTTGATGCCCAACCCGACCAGGTAGAGAACCCACGGCACCGCACCCGGACCGTTGGTGAGCCCGAAGCCGAGCAGCCCCTCCTTGCTGAAGAAACCGACGAAGAACGGAATGCCTGCCAGCGCGAAGGTCCCGCTCAGGAAGCACAGCTCGGTGCGCCGCATTCGTGATGCCACGCCCCCCATGAGACGGATGTCCTGCTCGTCATGGAGCGCGTGGATGACGTTGCCCGCGGCCATGAAGAGGAGCGCTTTGAACACCGCGTGCGCGGCGAAGTGGTACATCGCCGCCGAGTACGCTCCGATGCCGACCGCGAAGATCATCAGGCCGATCTGCGACATCGTCGAGTAGGCGATGACGCGCTTGATGTCGATTTGGCTGAGCGCAATCACGCCGGCCATCAGCGCGGTGCCCATGCCGACGCAGGCCACCATCCCCTGGGCCACCGGGGCTCGATCGAAGAGCGGGTGGAAGCGGGCGATCAGGTACACCCCGGCGGTGACCATGGTGGCGGCGTGGATCAGCGCCGACACCGGGGTGGGGCCCTCCATGGCGTCGGGCAGCCAGGTGTGCAGCGGGAACTGCGCGCTCTTGGCGAACGCACCGATGGCCAGCAGCGCGCAGATGCCGGTGATGAGCAGGCCGCTCGCGGGGAATGAGCCGGACGCGGCGAAGATGCCGGGGATGCTCAGGGTGCCGACCTTGAGAACGATGAGGAAGGCGGCGATCACCAGGGCGACGTCGCCGATCACCTGGGTGATGAACGCCTTGCGCGCCGCCAGCACCGCGCTCGGTCGCTCGTACCAGAAGCCGATGAGCAGGTAGCTGCTCAGCGCCACCAGGCCCCAGCCGATGATCAGGATGACCAGGTCGGCCGCCAGGACGAGCACCAGCATCGAGAAGATGAAGAGGTTCATGTAGCTGAAGAAGCGCGCCACGCCGCGGTCCTCGGCCATGTAGCCCACCGAGTACACGTGGATGAGGAAGCCGACGCCGGTGATCACCGTCATCATCAGCGCGCTGAGCGGATCGAGCGTCAGGTCGACGCCGACGGAGAGGCCGCCCTTACCGAGGTCGATCCATTGCCAGAGGTGGACGGTCGCCGACTTGGCGCCGTCCGGCGCACCGACGACCTGCCCGAGCATGAGGCAGGCCATCACGAACGCGGCGAAGATGCTGCCGGTGCCGACGAGGTTGACCACGCTGCGTGGCAGCCGCGGACCGGCCAGGGCGTTGAAGAGCGAGCCCGCCAGGGGCAGCAGCAGGATCAGCGAGCCGTAGACCGCGACGGTGGTCGTGTTCAATCGCTCATCTCGTTGAGGTCGTCGACGTCGAGCTCGCGTCCCAGGCGGAAGACCTGGGTGATCAGCGCCAGCCCCACCACCACCTCGGCAGCGGCGACGACGATGACCATGAAGGCGAACACCTGACCCTCCTCGCTGTTGAGGAACCGGCCGTAGGCGACGAAGACGATGTTGACGGCGTTGAGCATCAGCTCGATGCACATGAACACCACGATCGGGTTGCGCCGGATCAGCACCCCGAGCGCACCGACGCTGAACAGGAAAGCCGCGAGGCCGAGCAGGAACGGGAAGTTGCCGCTCGGGCTCATCCGACTTCCACCTCGATCCGCTCCTCCTCGAGGACGGTGGGCCGGCGCGTCAGCGGCGCCTGGCGCCGGGACGGCTGGTTCTGGGCGCGCAGGCGCCGGGTCAGGTACACGGCGCCCACCGCGGCCACCAGGAGCAGCAGGGACGTGATCTCGAAGGGCAGCAGGAAGGTCGTGAAGAGCTGGCCGCCGACGGTCTGCACGTTGCCCGCGGTGTTCACCAGGCCGATGTCGCTCTGGTCGAAGGAGAACGTGTGGTACGGGTCCGAGCCCTGGCCGATCTGCTGGGCGCGGAACACGCCGTTGGCGTTGAAGGTGATTCCGTTGCGGGCGGCCACCACCATCGCCACGGTGATCCCCAGCGCCACCACCGCGCCGATGACGAACCGGCTGTCGATGCGGACACGGTCCTCGGCTCCGGGCGACAGCAGGGCGATGATGAAGACGAAGAGGACCATCACCGCGCCGGCGTACACGATGAGCTGGACCACGAAGAGGAACTGGGCGTTGAGCACCAGGAAGACAACCCCCAGCGCGCCGATGGTGAGCACCAGTGACAGCGCCGAGTAGAGCGGCTGCGGCGAGAACACGACCCCCAGAGCGCTCAGCGCTGCGAGGACGCCGGCGACCCAGATGATCACGCTCATCGCGGTTCGGACTCCTCCGGGCTGATCACGCGGGGCACGTGCGAGGGCACGCCGAACTCGTCGGGATGGGGCGCGTCGGTGCGCTGCTCCTCCCCCGCCTCCCAGGCGACGCGCGGGCTGATGCCCGAGGCGTTCATCTCACGTCCGTTCTGGTCGGAACCGGCGCCGACGTCGCTGTTGGGCCGGCGCGCCTGCGTGAACTTCGGCCAGCTCTCCAAGAGCTCCGCCTTGGTGACCACGGTGCGCTCGCGCCGGTAGTCGGCGAGGTCGTAGCGCGGGCCAAGGGTGATCGCCTCGGTCGGGCATGCCTCCGCGCAGTACCCGCAGTAGATGCAGCGCATCAGGTTGATCTCGTAGCGCTCGGCGTAGCGTTCGCCGGGCGACACCGGGTTGGCGGGATCGTTCTCGGCAGGCCCGACGTAGATGCAGCCCACCGGGCAGGCCGCCGCG
This sequence comes from Candidatus Aeolococcus gillhamiae, assembly GCF_016464765.1. Taxonomy (NCBI): domain Bacteria; kingdom Bacillati; phylum Candidatus Dormiibacterota; class Candidatus Dormibacteria; order Candidatus Aeolococcales; family Candidatus Aeolococcaceae; genus Candidatus Aeolococcus; species Candidatus Aeolococcus gillhamiae. The sequence continues at coordinate 6,583 of NZ_JAEKNS010000112.1, forward strand.
CACAGCTCGCAGCCGATGCACTTCTCGAGCCCGTTGTCGTAGCGGTGGAGGATGTGGCGGCCGCGATGGCGCGGCGTGGTGAGCTTCTGCTCCTCGGGCCAGCGCACCGTGATCGGCTTGCGCAGCATCGTCTTGAGCGTGAACGCCAGTCCCTTGGCGACCTCGATCAGCATGAACGCGTCCTCACGATGCCCGCACCGCCACGATCGCCCCGGTGATCACGATGTTGACCAGGCCGAGCGGGAGCAGCACTTTCCAGCCGAGGTTCATGAGCCGGTCGTAGCGGAAGCGCGGCAGCGTCCAGCGCAGCCACATCATCACGAAGAGCAATGCACTCACCTTGCCGAGGAACCAGGCCACACCGACCAGCCCTCCGAGCCAGTCCGAGTGAATGAACGGAACCAGCGGCAGCCAGCCACCGAGGAACACCAGCGTCGCAATCGAGCAGACGATGACCATGTTGATGTACTCGCCGAGGAAGTAGAAGCCGAAGCGCATCGAGGAGTATTCGGTGTGATAGCCGGCGACCAGCTCTGTCTCGGCCTCGGGCAGGTCGAACGGCAGCCGGTTGGTCTCCGCCAGCGCGGCGGTGAAGTAGAGGATGAACGCCATTGGCTGGAGCACCACGAACCACACGTCGTGCTGCGCCAGCACGATCCTCTCGAGATCGAGCGACCCGGCCAGGATGACCGCGCCGACCAGCGCGAAGGCCACCGCCATCTCGTACGAGATCAGCTGCGCGGACGAGCGCAGGCCGCCAAGCAGCGAGTATTTGCTGTTCGCCGACCAGCCACCGAGGAACAGCGAGTACACGCCGAGCGAAGTGATCGCCAGCACGAAGAGGAGGCTGACGTTGACGTGGATCAGGTCCCAGTGCAGCGGGTAGCCGCCGTTGCATCCCAGCCCGACCTGCTGACCGCCGACGCAGGTGAGGCCGCTGATCGGGATCGCCGCGAAGGCAAAGATGGCCGCCCCGCCGGCGAGCGCCGGGCCGATCCAGAAGAGCAGCTTGTCGCGTCCCGCAGGCGCGCTGTTCTCCTTGAACAGGAGCTTGACCGCGTCAGCGGCGGGCTGGAGCAGGCCGAGGGGCCCGACCCGGTTGGGACCGATGCGCAGCTGGATGCGCGCCGCCACCTTGCGCTCGGCGAAGGTCAGGTAAGCCGCGGCCGTGGCCAGCGCGAGCAGAACGATCACCGCCTTGAGCAGGATCACGACGATGCCGTCCGCGCCGACGCGGCCCACCGAGAAGATGTCGGAGAAGGCGGCGATCACGCGGGCACCGCGGCGTCGAAGATGGCGCGGCCGCCGTTGCCGGCGACTCCGTATGCGGGGATGGCCGCGACCAGCTCGCGGTTGACGAGCAGCGGATCACCGGGCCATCCGGGGGCACCGAGCTCGGCCGCGAGCGCGCTGAGGATGCGCGTCTCTGTCGGCGTCTGCGTGGCCGGCGGCAATGCCGGGCGGATGCGCTGCACGCGGCCCTCGACGTTGGTCACGGTGCCGGCCTTCTCGAAGTAGGCGTGGCCGGGGATGAGCACGGTGGCGCCACGGCTCAGGGGTCCCGGCCGTGTGTCGATGACCACCAGCACCTCAGCGCGTGCCGCGGCGCGTTCGACCAGGGGCGCAACGTCATCGGCCCACAGGCTCCCGCCCATGACCACCAGCGCCTTGACCCCGCCGGCCGCGGCCGCCTCGAGGATCTGCCGTCCCGCCTTGCCGGGGTCGGCGACCGTCGCGTAGCCGGGTCCGCTGTTGGGCAGGACCCCGACGTCCTTGGCGCCGCGCCCGTTGACGTCGCGTGTGATGGTGAGCCGGCGCACGGTGCGCGAACGTCCCAGCTCGGCCGCGAGCCGGGCGGCGTGCTCGCGGTGAATCTCGTCTGCGATGACACCGATGACGCCGTCGGGCAGCTCACCGATGCTGCGCGCGCTCACGTCGTGCTCGACACGCCGCACCGACACCCCGCGCTTGGTCGCCGCCTTGTACAGGCGCAGCGTGAGCACCGGCGCCTCGTGCTCCGGCTCGTCACCGAGCACGATGACCGCGGCGCACTCCTCGATCTCCGCGATGCCCAGCGAGTGCTCGTGCGGGCCGATGTCGGTGAAGGTCTCGAGCTGGTGGTCGATGTGGGAAGTCCCCAGCACCTCGCGGCCGAGGCGCTGCAGCAGCCAGAGCTCCTCGTTGGTGTTCTGCGCGGAGCCGAGCACCGCGATCGCGCCGGGGCCGTCGCGCTCCAGGACCGAGCGGATCGACCGCGCCGCGGTGGCGATCGCCTCGCTGACGGAGACGTCGCGAACCTTGCCGTCCGCCCGAACCGCCGGCCGGCGGATCCGCTCGACGTCGTTCCAGCTCTCCGCGCTGTAGCGGCCGCGATCGCAGAGCCACATGTCCTCGACCTGCGGGTTGTCGCGCGACGCGAAGCGGCGCACCTCGAAATCGCGGCTGTCGATGTTGATGTTGCAGCCGTAGGAGCACTCCGGGCAGACGCCCTTGGTGCGCTGCAGGTCCCACGGCCGCGACTTGAAGCGGTACTGGCGATGGGTCAGCGCGCCGACCGGGCACACCTCGGGGAGGTTGCCCTGGAAGTCGGACTTCAGCTGGCCGCCGTCGAAGGTGTTGATGAGCGTGTGCACGCCGCGCTCCTGGAGCACCAGCTCCTTTTCGCCGGTGATCTCCTCGTAGTAGCGGGTGCACCGCCAGCAGAGGATGCAGCGCTCCTGGTCGAGCTCGATCTTCTCGCTGAGCACCACCGCCTTGTTGAAGTGCACCTTCTCGGTGATCGGGAAGCGCGACGCCGGAGGCCCGTAGCGGAAGGCGAAATCCTGGAGGTCGCATTCACCGCCGCGGTCGCAGACCGGGCAGTCGAGCGGGTGGTTGAGAAGCAGGAACTCCAGCATCCCCTCACGCGTCTTGGTGACGTCGGCTCGCTGGGTGTCGACCACCATCCCCTCGGCGACGTACGTGGCGCAGGCGGGCTGCAGCTTGGGCATCTTCTCGACGTGCACGAGGCACATGCGGCAGACGGCCACGGGGTCCATCTTGGGATGCGAGCAGTAGATGGGGATGTGGATGCCGAGGTCGGTGGCGGCGTCCGTCAGCAGGGTCCCCTTGGCGAGGCGGATGGACCGGCCGTCGATGGTGACGCCGACGAGACCATCGTCAGGCGCTGCCGGCGGCGTTGCGTCGGCGGCCATCTACGCCGTCACCAATTCGGCTCTCACGGTCCGCACCGGGCACCGTCCCGCACCGCAGTGCGCCTTGAACTCGTCGGAGAAGGCCTTGTAGGCGGACATCACGAACCAGGTCGCGGTGTCGCCGAGCGGGCAGAAGCACTTGCCGTTCATGTTGTCGCAGATGTCGGCGAGGGTGTTCAGCTCCTCGAGGCTGCACTCGCCGGCCTCGAGGCGATGCATGAGGTCGGACTCGAAGTACGTCCCCTCGCGGCAGGGCGCGCACTTGCCGCAGGACTCGTGGTGGTAGAAGTCGACCAGGCGCATGGACACGTTGACCATGCAGGTGGTCTCGTCCATGAAGACCATGGCGCCGGCGCCGAGCGACGAGCCAGCCTGCATCACCGCGTCCATGTCGAGCGGCAGGTCGAGATGCTCGGGCAGGAGCACCTGCATCGAGCCGCCACCGGGCTGGAACGCCTTGAGCGAGCGGTCCTTCCAGACGCCGCCGCATTCCTCGGCGAGGAGCTCGCGGATCGGCGTGCCCATGGCCATCTCGTACGTGCCCGGGCGGTTGATGTGCCCGCTGCAGCAAAAGAGGCGCGTCCCCGCGCTCTTCTCCGTGCCGATCGCCTTGAACCAGGCCCCGCCACGCTGCACGATGTGGGGAAGGTTGGAGAGCGTCTCCACGTTGTTGACCACGGTCGGCTTGCCGTACAGGCCCTTGATCGCTGGGAACGGCGGCTTGAGGCGGGGCTGGCCGCGGTAGCCCTCGAGCGAGTCGATCAGCGCGGTCTCCTCGCCGCAGATGTAGGCGCCTGCGCCGCCGTGCACGATCACGTCGCAGGTGAAGCCGCTGCCATGAATGTCATTGCCGATGTGGCCGGCGGCACGCGCCTCCTCGACGCAGCGCTCGAGCAGCAACCGCTGATCCTGGTACTCGCCGCGGATGTAGATGAACGCGACGTTGACCTGGAGTGCGTAGGCCGCGATCAGCAGGCCCTCGATGAGCTGGTGCGGGTTCTCGTCGATGAGCTCGCGGTCCTTGAAGCAGCCGGGCTCGGACTCGTCGGCGTTGCAACACAGGTAGCGGGGGAAGACGTCCTTGGGCAGGAAGCCCCATTTCATGCCGGTCGGAAAGCCCGCCCCTCCCCTCCCGCGCAGGCCGCTCGCCTTCACCTCCTCGACGAGGGTTTCCGGGGTGAACTTGCGGAACGCCTCGCGCAGGCCCTGGTAGCCGCCGAGGCGCTCGTATACCGCCAGTGTCTGCACTCCCTCGGTGCCGAAGTCCTTGGTGAGCAGCTTGTGTTCGGCCATGACGGCGCGATCCTACAGATCGCCCGCGTCGAGACGCGGTCGTTTGCGGGGCCGGCTGCGGCTGCCGCGCGGGTTGGCGCTGGGCTGAGTCCGCGACCCGGGCATCTCGGTGTGCTCGACTGAGGGCGGCTCGCCGCCAGGCTCCTCCCCAGCCCCCAACCGGTCATCAGACGGCGGCCCCTCGGCCGTCGCCTCCGGGGGCGTCTCGGCCGTGGGCGGGTGCGGCCCGCTCGGCTGTGCCCCTGCGGCCGCGCCGGTGCCTGCGCGCCCGCTCGATCGCGAGCGCAGCCTCTCGATGATCCCGTCGACGCGCTCGGGGGTGAGGTTCTCGTGGGAGTGATGGTCCACCTGCATGGCCGGCGCGCCCCCGCAGGCGCCGAGGCACTCGACCGTGCTCTCCCAGGTGAACTTCCCGTCCGCGGTCGTGCCCCCTGACGGAACCCCGAGCCGCCGCTCGACGTGGCCGACGATCTCGTCGGCCCCGCGCAGCGCGCAGCTGACGTTGACGCAGACCACAACATGGTGGTCACCCGCCGGCTTCTGAAAGTACATGGAGTAGAAGGTGCTCACCGCCTGCACCTCGCTGGGCGCCAGCCGGAGCACCTCGGCCACCTCGGCCATCCCTTCGACAGACAGAAAGCCAAGCTCATGCTGGACAGCCCACAAACAGGGAAGGATCGCGCTCCGCGGATGCGGGTAGCGATCACGAAGAGCGGTGATCTCCTTGCGAGTCGCCAGAGCTAGCGGCATCGCATCTCCGCTGCTGCTGAAGACGGGCGGGGACGAAGACACATCTCCTTGCTGCTCAAACAGGCTTCGGCGCCAGTGGCGACCGAGCCGAACGTGCCACCGGCGCGTCCGCCTCGACCTCGGGAGCCTGCAGAACTCGCGCTGCGGAGACGTGTCTCCGTCCCCGGCCTCACGGCGTCGCTTGCGGCTGGGGTGACTTCGCCTCCGGCCATCCCTATAGGCCGCCTGTCCGAGCGTCCTCGCCACCCGCTGCCTTCTATCGTGTCCTCAAAGGCGAACGCTGAATTCAGCTCAACCAGGCGCAGTCCGCGCACCCGCGTGGAACCGCTATCGACACCTGCCAACCGCGGACGAACGCCAACCCGTGCGCGGACGGTCCGCCCTACAACTACCCCAGATCCAGATGAGGCGGGTCGTTGTCGATAGGAAGGGCGGCGGCGAGGGGACACCAGCGACGGCAGTGAATTCTGCAGCAGCCGAAGGAGTGGAGAACTCCCCGGTGGGGAGTTCGGAGCGACGCTAACGGCTGCGAAGCCTCTGAACAGACGGCGCTGGTGTTCCCTCGCCGCCACCCCGCCCCGACAACGGGAGCCCCTCATCGATCGACGTCCCCGAGGACGATGTCGATGCTTCCGATCACCGCCACGACGTCCGCGATGAGCTCGTCGCGGACCATGTGGGGCAGGGCGCTGAGGTTGCTGAAGGAGGGGGCGCGGACCTTGCAGCGGTACGGCCGGTTGCCGCCGTCGCTGACGATGTAGAAGCCGAGCTCGCCGCGTGGTGACTCGATCGCCTGGTACACCTGGCCCTTGGGGACGTGGAAGCCCTCGGTCACCAGCTTGAAGTGGTGGATCAGCGACTCCATCGAGGTGTTGATCTCGTTGCGCGGCGGCAGCGCCACCTTCCGGTCGCTGGTGTTGACGGGACCGCCGGGGAGGTTGTCCATGGCCTGGCCGATGATCTTCAGCGACTCGCGCGCCTCCTGCATGCGCACCAGGTAGCGGTCGTAGACGTCGCCGCGGCTGCCGATCGGGATATCGAAGTCGAAGTGGTCGTACGAGCTGTACGGCTGTGCCTTGCGCAGGTCGTAGGGGACGCCGCTGCCGCGCAGGGTGGGGCCGGTGGCGCCGTAGGCGATGGCGTCGTCGGGGGTGATGACGCCGATCCCCCGGGTGCGCTCGAGCCAGATCGGGTTCTGGGTGATGAGCAGCTCGTACTGGTCAATGAACGAGGGGAACGTGCGCACCACCTCATTGACCAGCGCGTAGAACTCGTCGGGCACGTCGGCCAGCAGTCCGCCGACGCGGATGAACGAGGTGTGCATGCGCACGCCACTGACCAGCTCGTTGATGTCGAGCAGCTTCTCGCGCTCACGCCACGCGTACACGAAGGGTGTGGTGGCGCCGAGGTCGAGCGCGTGGGTGCCGTACCAGAGGAAGTGGCTGGCCACGCGGGTGAGCTCGCACATGATCACGCGCAGGTACTGCGCGCGGGCCGGCACCTCGACGCCGAGCAGCCGCTCTGCGGCCAGCGAGAAGCCGAGGTTGTTGAACAACGGGGCCAGGTAGTCCATCCGGTCGGTGAACGGGATGCACTGCTGCCAGGTGTGCGACTCGAACGACTTCTCGAAGCCCGTGTGCAGGAAGCCGATGTCGGGGCGGCACTCGCGCACCACCTCGCCATCGAGCTCGAGCACGAGCCGCAGCACACCGTGGGTGCTGGGATGCATCGGCCCCATGTTCAGCTCCATGGTCTCGTCGTCGAGCTGGACCATGTCGATGGCGTCGTTGGCGGGGTCGACGCCGAGCATGGTGCGACCGCGGTCGAAGGCGTCCGATTGCTCGTCCCGCGTCGGCAGGCCGGGCCCGCCCATCGGCGGCAGCACGGCCATCAGAGGGTTTCGCCGGGCATGTCGCGAGGCCGCTCGGCAGAGGGCAGCGCCCACTCCAGGTTGTGCGTGAACGCAACCGGCTCGCCGAAGCTGACGTAGTCCTTGCGCAGCGGATGGCCCACCCAGTCCTCTGGAAGGAGGATGCGGTGCATGTCGTGGTGCCCAACGAACTCGATGCCGAAGAGGTCGAAGGTCTCGCGCTCATGCCAGTCCATGCCGGCGAAGACGCGCTCGGCGGTGGGCACGCGCGGAGCGTCCTCGGGCACCTGGACGATGAGCCGGCACTCGTCGTTGTGCCGGAGCGAGCGCAGCTGGTAGACGACATCGTAGCGCGGCGCCGCCGGCTCGCGGTCGGGCCAGTCGACAGCGGTGACGAACAGCGGCAGCCGGTACGCGGCGCTGTCATGGTCGCGGAGCAGGGTCAGCGCACCGATGAGGTGCTCGACATGCACGAACACGGTCACCTCGCCCACCTGTTCCTCGACGCGCGCCACCGCGTCGGGCAGCTCGCGCTCGAGCACGTCCGCGGCACGGCGTCCGCGCGACGGACGTGCCGAAGCGACGGAGGCGGCGGTGCTGGTCACGGTTCTATCCCCGAAGAGAGCTGGGCCGCTCGGCGGCGATCTTCGTCTGCAGCTTCAGGACTGCGTCGAGAAGCCCCTCGGGCCGGGGCGGGCAGCCGGGCAGGTACACGTCCACCGGCAGGACCTTGTCGACGCCCTGGATGATCGCGTAGTTGTTGAACATGCCCCCGCTCGAGGCGCACGCCCCCATGCTGATCACCCACTTGGGCTCCGGCATCTGGTCGTAGATCTGGCGCAGGACGGGCCCCATCTTCTGGGACACGCGTCCCGCCACGATCATCAGGTCGGCCTGGCGCGGTGAGGCGCGGAACACCTCGCACCCGAAGCGGGACATGTCGTAGCGAGCCGCCCCGGTGGCCATCATCTCGATGGCGCAGCAGGCCAACCCGAAGAGCGCGGGCCACAGCGAGCTGTAGCGTCCCCACTGGATGACCTTCTCGATGCTGGTGGTGATCGCCCCCGCCTTGGCGGCGGTGCGTTCGAGGTCGCCGACCCGGGGCAGGGGCAGCGCCCCCGCATCGCCCTGCGCGTTGAGCAGCGGGACGCCGGTGGCACCGTCGAGCGTCAGTCCCATCGCAGCGCCCCCTTGCGCCAGATGTAGATGAGCCCGATCAGCAGGGTGGCGATGAAGATGCCCATCTCGACGATGCCGAAGATCTTCAGCTGGCGGACGATGGTCGCCCACGGAAGCAGGAAGATCGACTCGACGTCGAAGATGATGAAGAGCATCGCGGTGACGTAAAAGCTCACCGAGAAACGGCGGCGCGCCGTCTCCACCGGCACGATGCCGGACTCGAATGGAAGCTCCTTGGCGGCGCTGGGGCTGCGCGGTCCGAGCCACGCGCTGAGCGCCTGCACGCCGGCCCCGAATGCCACGCAGACTGCAAGGAAGACGAGGATCGGCGCGAAGTCCGAGAGCATCTGTCGTGATCCTAACAAAGGAGGCTCGCAGCGCTTCCCGGGTCCGCGGGCGGTCCCTCAGCGGCTGCGTGCGGGACCGTCACGACGTCCGCGCGGCACCAGCCCGTAGGCTTGCGGGCAGCGTCCGCCGCGGTCGAGGAGATGAGATGAGCGATCCGGTTCCACCGTCGGTTCCCGCGCTGGTGACGGGGGCGTCGAGCGGCATCGGTGAAGGGTTCGCGCGGCAGCTCGCCGCGCGCGGCCACGACCTCACCCTGGTTGCTCGGCGCACGGAGCGCATGCAGGCGCTTGCCAAGGAGTTGCGCGCGCAGCACTCGGTGAAGGTGAGCGTGCATACCGCCGACCTCGGCACCCACGCGGGCCGCGGGCCGGTGGCCACCATGCTCCGCACCAAGGGGCCGTGGCTGCTCATCAACAACGCGGGTTTCGGCAGCCGCGGCCGCTTCGTCGACCTCGACGCCAAGCGCGAGGCCGAGGAGGTCGAGCTCAACGTCGTCACCGTCCACGAGCTCACCGCGGCGGTACTTCCCGGCAACGTCGACGCCGCCAAGGGGGCGGTGATCAACGTGGCCAGCACCGCCGCCTACCAGGCGATCCCGTACATGGCCACGTACGCGGCCACCAAGGCGTTCGTCCTTCACTTCACCGAGGCGATCGCGCAGGAGCTGCACGGCACCGGCGTGCGCGCCATGGCGCTGTGCCCAGGTCCGACCAGGACCGAGTTCGACCAGGTCGCTGGGATGTCAGCCCTCTTCAACATGCCACTGCCGATGTCGGCGGACGCTGTGGTGCGCAGCGCGCTGCGAGCGCTGGACCGCGGCCACGCCATCTGCGTGCCCGGGCCGCACAACCTCATCCTCGCCCAGGGTCCCCGCCTCGTTCCACGCTCCGCCGTGCGCCGGATCGTCAGCACGATCTTCGATCCCCGCTGAACGGTACGAAGGGGGAACTGCCTTCCCCCCTCGGGCACCCCCCAGCTCAGCGGTGTCAGCTCCGGCGACATGAAGTCGCCTGCGCCGACGGAACGTAAAGCGGATCAGGCAGCCGGAGAACCGCCGAGGTCGACGCAGCGCTGCCGCCAGAACGCCAGTCTTTGCGAGAACCGCTTCATCTCCGCATCGAGAACGACGAGGTCCGTCGTCGCCACCTCCTTGCGCGCCTCGGTGGGGAGGTCGGGAAGCCGGCTCTCGGAGACGCCGACAAGGTCGCGCTTGACCGCGAGCAGCTCGCTGTAGACGGTCACCCAGTGGGTGGCGTCCTCGAGGTACGTGGTGTCGGGGTTCTCCCCCTCCAGCAGGCGATCCGGGTCAACCGCTTTGTCTGCGGCCTCCTCGGTCTGATCGTCCCCCATGCCCGTCTCCCAGTCGCCCCGCCCGCGAACCCGAGCGCAGTGCGCTCATATGGCTACGCGGAGTCTAGGGGCTGCCTGTGCCGGGGTGTGCCGGGCACAGCGCTCTAGCCGATGTCGGGACGGACGCGTACCTCGATGTTGCCGTCGGCCCTACGGACGTCGAAGGCCGGCTGCGGCGCCGTGGCCGGCCCGCGCGCCACCGAGCCATTGTCGAGCCGGAAGCGGCTGCCATGCCACGGGCACGTGACGCAGAGCTCGCCGTCCACCTCGCCCTCATTGAGAGGACCGCCGGCGTGCGTGCAGCGCGCCGCGATCGCGTGCACCGAGCCGCCGTGACTGTAGAGGAGCACCCCGTAGCCCGCCGCCTGCGCCAGCACCGGGCTGTCCGGCTGCAGGTCAGCCTCGCGAGCCACCCTGGTCCAGTCCTGCGGAGGCTCATCGAACACGGTGTGGTCGACGCCCCAGCCGCGAGCGAACACCAGGTGGCCGCCGATGTAGCCGCTGGTGGCGAGCACGCCGAGGCCGGCCACGCTGAAGACGCGCGCGAGCCCGCGGCTGCCGCTCCTCCGGCTCACCAGCGCGGCGAAGTACAGCGCCGAGCTGCCCGCGTTGGCGAGGGCGTGGATCAGGCCGAGACGCCGCTCGGTGTCGACAGTGTCGGCCCAATCGGACAGACCGGTCACCGCGGTCGGCGCCACCGACAGCAGGCCAAGCACCGTCAGCGCGTCGGCAGTGTCGCCGCCGGCCTCGCCGCCGAGCACGTCGAAGATCGTCGCCGCTGTCAACGCGCCGATCGGCACGTCGGTGAGCACCGGGTGCAATGGATGGCCGAGCACGGTGCCGCTCAGCGCCGTCTTGACCGCCCCCGGCGCCAGCAGGCCGCTCACCTTGGTGCTCAGCCACTCGCCCACGGGATCGAGGAACGCCCACCGCTCGAGCGGCCCCATCAGGTCACGGATGGCCAGATTGCGCCTCACACCACCGATTGTGCAGCGGTCGACCCCGCGGCTGCCGGCTAGGCGGTCGCCTCCGCCTGCGCAGACTCGGTGGCGGCTTCCTTGTCCTCGGCGAGCTCGCCGTCGATCTCGAGCTTGATTCGCTCGCTGACCAGCAGGCCGCCGCCGCCCAGGGGGACGTTCCACTTGAGGTCCCAGTCGGCGCGGTTGAAGCTGCCCGTCAGCGTGCCACCGACCTTCTTGTTGCCGTAGGGATCGACGACGACGCCGCCATGCTCGTAATCGAGCGCGATCTCCTTGGTGACGTCCTTGATGGTGAGGTCTCCGGTGACCTTGAAATCGTCGCCGGAGCGCGTCACGGACTTGGCCTCGAACACGATGGTCGGATATTTCTCGACGTCGAAAAAGTCTGGGGAGCGAAGGTGTCCATCACGCTGCTCGTTGTCGGTGGTGATGCTCGCGGCGTCGATGGTCACCTTGCCGCGTCCGGTGGCTGGATCCTCGGGGTCGTCCAGTTCGATCTGAGCGTCCACCTTGTTGAAGTGACCCCTCACCGTGGCGACGCCGAGGTGCTTGGCACTGAAAGCGACGCTGGTGTGGTGCGGATCAAGCGTCCAACTCATGTCCTGCCTCCTGCTGCGACGCGATGCTGTCGCGCTCGCGAATCACGGTAGCGCGACGGTAGTTGCGGTGTCAACGACATGGCCTGGCTATGATGGCGATCGACGGGCACAGCGCCTGGCGAATCGAGGACCACCAGTGAAGAACGAACGACCGGACGCGTGCCGGCTTGCCGCCTGGATGGCGTTGCTCGACGCCCACCGCCAGCTCACCGTGCGGCTCGAGGCCGAGCTCGAGCGCGGCGCCGGCCTCAGCCTCGCTGAGTACGAGGTGCTGTACCGGCTCTCACAGGCGAGCGGCCAGCGCTTGCGCTTCAATGAGCTCACCCCGCACACCCGGATGACCAAGAGCGGTGTCAGCCGGCTCGTCGACCGGATGCGGCACAGCGGCCTGATCAGCACCGAACGGTGCCCGTCGGACCGTCGGGGCGCCTTTGCGGTGCTGACCATTGAGGGCCGGGCGGTCTTTCGCCGCGCCGCCACCCTGCACCTGCGCGGTGTCCAGGACCACTTCGGCCGTCACCTCGACGACGAGGAGGCGGCGGCTCTGCGGACCACCCTCGAGCGCCTGCGCGCCGCTCCTGCCGCGGCCGCGCTCAGCCGCTGACAGAGGCCGCACCCGCCGGCGCGGTCAGGATCACCCCGCACTGCGGGCAGAAACCGGCCGCCTCGACCGTCAGCCCGCAGTGGGGACAGCGCTGCTCGCGCAGTCCCAGCGCGGTTCCTTCGTCGAGCACGGCGGCGTGCAACAGGACCCGGATCGCCACCAGCACCCCAGTCACCACCGCCGCCTGCCAGAGCAGCACGAAGAGCGGGCTGAGCCCGGCGTCGTCGAGGATCTCGCTGCCCACCAGGAAGCAGATGTCGGCGATCACCGCCAGCGGCAGACCGGCCGCCCGCAGCACGGCGTCGCGCCCACCGCGCGGGCGCCACAGCGACGCCGCCACCAGTCCCGAGCAGGAGCCGTGCAGCAGTGGGATGAGGATCGCCGCGCTGACCAGCGTGAACACCCAGTTGGCAGGGTCGACTCGCAGTGCCACGCCGCCGAGCGACCCTGTGAGGTTGATCAGGGTCTGGGCAAGCGCATAGCCAACGCCGGCAGCGACCCCGAACACCAGTCCGTCGAGGGTGTTGGGAAAGCGCCGGCGCAGAAAGATCAGCGGGACAGCCGGCTTGAGCAACTCGGCGACCACCGCCACAACAACGGACAGCAGGATCACCCCACCCGCTCCGAGCCCCTTGCCGACCGCGTTGGCGCCGGCTGTGATCGCCACGCCGACGCTGGCACCGGCGGCGACGGTCCCGAGCAGGACGGGCACGGGCGCGTCGGCATACACGTCGGCGACGCGCAGGTAGGCGATGTAGAGCGCCGGCACCAAGAGCGCGGCGGCAACGATCGCCGGGATCACCAGCCCGGTGGCGGCGAGCACGCCGACCACCACCACACCCGAGATGAGCGCCCACCGGAAGAGGTGGACACGTTCGTGGGCGAGCCGCGGGAGCAGGGTCGAGAGCAAGGCCGGCGTGGCCAGGTGCTCACCCGGGCGGAGCGCGAAGTGGTGAAGACGCATCGGCCCCTTCACACGATGGGCGCCACAGCGGGTGCAGAACGGGCCGTCGGGCCCTGTGGCTCCACAGTGCGAGCAGGTCACGGCCGAATACTACGTCGCCGTCAGCCGGCGACCGCCATCACCTCGTTGTCGGTGTAGCCGCATGGGGTGGCGGCGGTGACGCCAGTGCGGGTCACCCGCCGGTAGATCGCGGCCAACCGCTCAACGGCACGAGCCCACGTGAAGGTCGCCGCGCGAAGGCGGGCCGCCTCGCCCATGCGCAGACGCAGGCCGGCGTCGTCGAGGAGGGACGCGATCGCGGACGCGAACGCCCGCGGCTGACGGTCGGCCACCAGGATGCCCGTGACGCCGTCCTCGACGATCTCGGTGAGGCCGCCGACCGCGCTTGCCACCACCGGGGTGCCCAGCGCCTGGGCCTCGAGCGCGACCAGCCCGAACGTCTCCGTCCGCGACGGCACCACGCAGATGTCGGCGAGCGCGTAGTAGTCGGCGAGGTCCTCGTGCTCGACGGCGCCCAGGAAGCGCACTCGCGTCTCCAGGCCACTGTCACCGGCCACCGCCTCGAGCCGGCGCCGCTCGCCGCCGGCGGCACTGCCGTCGCCGCTGTCCTCGCCGATCACCAGCGTGACCACGTCGTCGAAGCGCTCGTCCTCTCCCAGCCGCGCCACCGCTCCGAGCAGGGTGTCGGCCCCCTTGAGCGGTTCGAGCCGGCCCGCGAAGAGAAGGACACGATGGCCATCGAGACCGAGCTCGGCGCGGAGAGCGGCGGTGTCCCGGGGATGGAGCACGCGGAGGTCGACCCCGGGCTGAGCCACACAGATGCTGTTGCGCGAGGCGCCGTACAGGCGCATCAGGTCCCTGGCCTCGGCGACGCTGCCGGTGACCAGCCGATCGGCAGTGGCGACCAGGGACGCCTCGGCGGTCGCACGCGACGCGTCGAGAGGCAGGCCCACGCCTGCCTTGGCGCGCGCCAGGGTGTGGAAGGACTGCACCCAGGGAACGTGCCAGGCATCGCGGAGCTGCTGGGCCACGAGCCCGCCGAGCCAGTAGTGGCCGTGCACGACGACGTAGTTGCGCCGCTCGCTGGCGGCGTGGGCGATGACGGCGGCGCTGAACTCGTCGACCATCGCCACCAGGTCCTGTTTGGGAAGCGACCGCGGCGGCCCCACGGGGAGTCGGACAAGCCGGCTCATCGGCGCGATCATCTCCTCGGCCGGGGCCGACGCGTCGTCACGGCGCACGTACACGTCGGTGGGGATGCCGGACTCCGCGAGCCCCTCGCAAAGCCGCCGCACGGACAGGTTGCCGCCACCGTTCTCGCCGCGGCCCAGCGCCCCCAGCGGGGAGGCGTGCATGCTGATCACCGCAACCGGTCCGACAACGTTGCGAATCATGAGGTCAGTCTACCCGCAGGCCTCGGTTGCGAACCCGGCTGCTACCGTTGACAGGGCTCACCAAGGAGATTGCCATGGCCCAGGTCACCGAGGCGCCGAAGCGCAGCACGAGCACAGCGCGCACCGAGACGATCACCTACGGCAATTTCCGGTCGATCATCACCGGGATCGAGCCCACCTGGCAGATCGGCGGCTTCGCCCTGCCGGACGGCACCGAATGGAAGTACCGCGAGCCCAACGCCACGGTGATCGTGGAGCACGAGAAGCTGCGGGTCCGCGCCAACCCGCTGTCGCGGTCCCACGATCGCATCCAGGTTCTTGACAACGCGAAGCACATGTACTTCTCGACGGCGAGGTTCACGCCGCCCGACGAAGGCACCATCAGCGTCGAGCTGAGCATCGCCGGGCGGCGCCACAACGGCGTGCCCGGTGACCTGTACGACGGCATGGCCACGGTCAACCTGCTCGATTTCAACACCGGCGCCGCCATCGACTTCTTCGCGACCAACGACAAGCTGGCCACCGTGTACGGCCGCGTGCTCTTCCCCGGAGTGGTCGCGCAGCCGCCCGCCGACCTCAACCGGCCCACGTACTTCTGCATCTTCAACGAGCTTCCCGTGGCCACGAAGCCCGGTCAGACACACCTCTACAAGATCAGCTACGACAAGGCAAACGACCAGCTCTGGTGGTACATCGACGGCGAGGAGGTGGACCACCACAGTGAGGTCCCTTTCAAGATGGACTCGTTCCTGGTGGCGCTCGGGTTGATGACCGAGAAGCCGATCGACGATGACCGCAGCATCAGCCTGCATGGCCAGGGGCTGACGGGAGAGTGGAGTCCGCTGACCGTCACCATTGAGCACCCGTAGTCGCTCTCCCCGGCTATTCGCCTGAAGGCGGTGCGGCTGAAGGACTCATTCTTCCCGCCGCAAACAGCTTCGCCGGTAATTGCTGGTAGCGGGTACCATCCGCGGGGCCGGGACGTGGAATCCACTCGTTCCCGGTTGGAAGGTGCTGACGGTTGGACTTGCCACCTGCGGATTCTCTGCCGCCTGGGTCGCAGCCTCCAGGGGCGGGGCTGACACCTGGGTCGCCGGCGCCTCCTCCCCCGCTGCTCCCTGACCAGACACCGCGCGGCTTGCCTTCGCCGCCCGGACAGTCGGTGGTTACCGGCTCGATCCCGCCGGACGCGCCGGGTTCGGGTCCTCACGCTGGGATCGCGGCCCTGCTTGCTCTGGCTGGTTTCAGCCTGCTCGAGGGTGTTGGTCTTGCCGTGTCGGGGCACGACCCCCGTGTCTCCGGGTTGCTTGCGCTTGCCGTGGGAGCTGTGCTGTACGCCCTCGCCCTGGTGGGCAGGCTGCTGCGGCGCTGGCCGGAGGTTCGCAGCGTCATGGCGGTGGTGGCCAGCCTGTTCATCGCCGCCGGGGTGGTGGGGTTGGGCCAGGGTGCCCCGAGTGGGCTTCTCGTCGCGCTGGCGGGAGCTGTGGTCATCGGGCTGGCCGCGCTGGCGGCACGACGCATTCCCAGCGCGGTGGCTGCCGCCCTGGCCGTGCTCGGTGTGATCGTGATCCCCGCCGTGCTCATCGCGATCGCCGGCGCGGGACTGCTTGCCGCGGCTGTCGCCGGCACGGTGGCCCTCGCGCTGGTCGTCCTGGCCGGACACGGTGTGCCGCGATCGGCACACCCCGCCGGGCGCCGCTGGATGATCGGCACGTCTGCCGTGGCGGGCGCGCTGGTGGTGACCGTGCTCACCGCCGTCGTCGGTGGGGTGGCGGTTGGTGCAGCGGCAGTGGGAGCAGCCGGTCTGTGCATGGCCGCGGAGCGGCGTCGCAGCATCGCGCTCGGCCTCGCCGCCTTTGTGATGCTGTCAGTGACCCTCGCCGAGGCGGTGCGAAGCGGAGGCAACAATCCCGGTTCCAACGCCACGCTCTTGATCCTCGGTGCCGTCGTGCTGGCCGGGGTCGCGATGGCTGCAGGTCTGTTTTCCCGCCGCACCCTGGTGCTCAGCGGCGGCCCGCGGCTGCCGCTGTCGGTGGAGGACCTCGTCATCGCCTTGGCGGCGGTCCTGACCCTCGCCTCGGCCACCGGAACCGTGGGTGCCGGGTTCGGTGGCCCCACGCCGTTCTCGATCTTCGGTTCAGGCTCGTCGTCGTCGTCGTCGTCGTCGTCGGGCGGCCCGTTTCAGGTCGTGCCTGCACCCACGTTCGGGAGCGGTTACATCCCCTGCCCGAGCGCGCCGCCGGGCTTCACGCTGCCGCCCGAGTTCACCCCTCCGCCGGGTGTCCGTGACGTCCTCCGCGGTGCGCGGCCACGCCGAGGTGACGGTCACCGTCCTCTGAGGCCGCCGCCCGCGACGCGCTAGACTGCGCTCACCGCGCTCCGGCGACAGGGAATCCGGTGGAGATCCGGAGCTGTCGCGCAACTGTCAACGGGGAGCAGCCGGCCACCGGTCACTGGGATCTGATCCTGGGAAGACGGTCGAGCTGCACTGATCCGTGAGCCAGGAGACCTCCGCCGGAGCGGAACCACTGCAAGCCCGCGCGAAACGGGAGGTGGGTCCCTCACGCGGCGAGGGCCTCATCGTCGCGGGACTTCCGCGCCGCGAGGGAGAACCTCGATGCGACGCCAGACAGGAGCGGTCGGCGCGACTCTGACCGCATGCGGCCTCATCCTCACAAGCGGTCTGGTCGCCTCGGCGGCGACTGCGCAGACGGCCCAGGCGAACGCGGCGCTGCGCTACCTCTACGCGCAGGTGCACGCCGACGGCAGCATCGCCGGGTCGTTCGGTGCCACCGAGGACACCGTGATCAGTATCGCCGACAACGGCTACGACCCGGCGACGCTGAAGAGCTCCTCGACGGGGACGTCCGCCTACGACTACCTCAGCGCGCACGCGTCGGCGATCAACACCGCCGGCGGTGCGGCCAAGTACGTGCTCACCTGGGTGGCGGCGGGACGTCCCACCGCGATCGACGCCAGCGCGTGGCTGACCAAGCTGAACACTGCCACTGGCTCGGGAGGCTTCCTCGAGCCCAACGGCGCATTCCACAATGCCAGCGCCACCGTCGAGACCGCCAACGCGTACTCGCAGTCGCTGTCGGCGCTGGCCGACGTCGCCGCCGGGCACAGCCTGCCCACCAACGCCACCGGCTGGCTCACTTGCGCACAGCGAACCGATGGAGGGTTCGGCTACGCGATCGACGATTCCGCCGCCAGCCCTCCCGCGTCCTGCGGAGCCACATCGAGCGACACCAATGACACCGCGATCATCATCCAGGCGCTCGGCCAGGCGGGGATCGGCTTGGCAAACGGCGCGGCGAAGACCTACCTCAAGTCCACGCAGCACCCCGACGGCGGCTTCGGCTTCAACGCCGCTCCCGGCAGTGACCCGAGCAGCGACACCGTCGTCATCCAGGCGCTGGTGGCGATCGGAGAGAACCCGATGGGAGCGGCCTGGACGGTCAGCGGCAAGAATCCGGTGTCCAACCTTGAGTCGTTCGCCGATCGGCAGGGCGGCGGCGGTTACGTCTTTCCGGGCAACGCCGCTCCCGACGCCTTCACCACCAGCTCGGTCCCGCAGGCGCTCGCACTGAAGCCGTACGCGCACCGGACGGCCATCGTTCTGGGCAGCGCGCCGGGACCGGCAACCACGACCCCCGTGACTGCGTCGCCGACCTCGTCGGTGCAGGCGATCTCGGTGCCGCCGACCGGCAGCGCGGGCGAGGTCGGTGGAGCGTCGGTCTGGGCCTTCGCGTTGCTGGCGCTCGGTTCGGTCGCCCTCCTCGTTGCGTCGTTCCGGAGAGGCCAACACCCCGCTCCATGACACCCCGCGCGCGCCCGCTGCTCCGGGTCCTGACGCGTCTGCTCGCGATCGTCTCGGTGTTCGCGGCACTCACCGTCGTCGGCGCGAAGACGAGTCTCGCGCCGGCCGTCGAGGGCTGTGCTCAGGCGTCCGGTGTCCACCATGCCGCCCTGGTTGCGCAGCACGGCGATGGTCGCCCCCCCGTCACCACATGTGTCTCCTTCGGGACTGACTCGATCACCGGCGACGAGCTTCTGACCGCCGCCCGGGCACAGGGAGTGGAGTCGCAGACGCTTGGCTCCAGCGACAGCGGCTATGGAAAGGCGGTGTGCCAGATCGACTACGAGCCCGCTCAGTACCCGTCGACGTGCTGGTCGGGCAGCAGTCCGTATTGGGCGCTCTTCGTCAGCCGCGGCGGCGGCGCCTGGACGGAGTCGAGCCTCGGCATCTCGTCGCAGACGTTCCGCGACGGCGACGCCGAGGGATTCCGCTACGAAGGTCAGAGCGACGGCTCGCCGCCGCCGTCCCCGCGCGGCGTGTGCCCGGTGACGACGCCGGCGCCGACAGCTGCCGCGACGAAGGCCGCGGCGCCCGCAGCGCATCGGGCCACCCCGCCGACCTTGACGCCGTCAGCAGCGGGAGTCGACGTGATCGCAGCCGCGGCCACGCCGACTCCTTCCACCGAGCCGAGCAACGGCGCCACACCGACCACCGCCGCGTTCCCGAGCACCAACCGGTCAGCGCCCCTGCCGGTCGGCAGCAACACCGGCGCTCTGGTCGCGGGCATCCTGGCCGCCCTGCTGGCCGCGGCGTTGCTGGTGCAGCTGCTGCGAAGGCGGCGCCAGGGCACGCACAGAGCGCCTCCGCCGTGACGTCGATCAACCCGCGTGCGCTGGCCGCCTGGTCGGCTGCCGCGCTCGTCGTCGTGCTCACGAGCACGAATCCCGTCTACCGGGTCCTGGTGCTGCTGCTCGCGCTCAACATCCTGATGACGCTGCGGCGCCCCGACGCGGCGCTCCGCCCGCTGTTCATCGCAGTCGCGGTGGCGTCGGCGCTGGCCGTCGTGTTCAACGTCCTGCTCAGCCACACCGGTGTGCACACGCTGGTCGAGCTTCCCGGCCAGCTGCCGGGAATCGGGGGACCGATCACCGTCGAGGCGGTCATCTACGGGATCGGGGTCGCGCTCGGCCTCGCCACCGCGGTGCTTGCGGTCGCGCCGCTGAGCCGCGTGCTCCATCCACACGACCTCATCGACGCCTTCCCGCGATCGCTGCAGCGCACCGCGGCGCTCACCGGCGCGGCCGTCAACCTGGTGCCGGCCGTCGCCCGCAACGCGGTGGCGATCAGTGAAGCGCAGCGCATGCGCGGCAGGGGTCGCACACGCCTGCGCGACTGGCACGCGGTCGCCGCTCCGATCGTGATCTCGGCGCTCGACGACTCGCTGCAGCTGGCCGAGGCGATGGAGGCACGCGGCTTCGGCGCTGCGCCGCGCAGCCGCTACGCGGTCTCTCGCCGCGACCTGGCCTCGACGCTGGTGATCGCGTGCAGCGTCGCCGCCGCCGTGCTCACCGTTGTCGCTCGCCTCACCGGAGGCCTGCCCGACTGGTACCCGTTTCCCGTCACCACTCTGCCGGAGCTGAGCCTGCTCCCGGTGATCGCCTGCGTCCTCCTCGCCGTTCCCTTGCTGACATGGCGCCGCTCGTAGACATCGTCGGGTTGCGCTACAGCTACCCGGAGAGCATCGACCCGGCGCTGGCGGATGTGGATCTCACACTCGACGGCGGCCTCTGCGTGGTCGGCGGACCTTCGGGGGGCGGCAAGTCGACGCTGCTGCGTCTCTTCAACGGACTGGTCCCCCACCTCTACGGTGGTCGCATCCGGGGGCGTGCGTGCGTTGATGGCCGCGACGTGTTGCGCACCGCGACGCGCCACCTGGCGACATCCGTCGGCTTCGTCTTCCAGGACGCCGAGCGTCAGAGCGTGTACGCCACCGTGGAGCGCGACATCGCCTTCGGCCTCGAGAACCTCGGCGTGCCGGCGCAGGAGATGCGCGCGCGCGTCGACGTGATCCTCGAAGAGCTCTGCCTCGAGGGTTTGCGCGGGCGCAGCATCGCCACGCTCAGCGGCGGCGAGCGCCAGCGCGTCGCGGTGGCTGGGGCGCTGGTGCTGCGCCCGCGCCTGCTGGTGCTCGACGAGCCGTTCGCACAGCTCGATGCCCCCAATGCCCGCGCCCTGCTCGACATCTGTCTGCGCCTGCGCGACGGCGGCACCACGCTGGTGATCGCGGAGCATCGCCTCGACGACCTCCTTCCCGTCGCGGATTCGCTCGTCACCGTGGCCGCCGGCAAGCTCACCGGGCCGGCGGCGCCGTCGCTGCTCGCGGATTCGCTCGACAGCGCCCCGCAGGTGGTGCGGCTCTCGCGCGCGATGGGCTGGGCGCCGCCGCTGCTGTCGACGGGCACGCTGCATCTCGACGCGTCCCTCGAGCCACCGCACGCGCAGCGGAATACGGCGCCCGCGGCGTGGCACCTGTCCGGCGTGGTCGCCGGTCACGGGGACCTGCTCATCGACGTCGACGCCTCGGCCGCACGGGGCGAGGTCGTGGCGGTGATGGGCCGCAACGGCTCCGGCAAGACCACCCTGCTGCGCGTCATCGCCGGCCTCATCACCCCGCGATCGGGCAGCGCCTGGCGCGCCGCCGGACGGGTCGCCTACTTGCCCCAGAACCCCGCGGCCCTCCTCCACCGCGAGACCGTCGCCGCCGAGATTGCCTGGACCATGCGGGGCGAGCCGCGCTCCGCCGCCGGCGACACCGCCCAACGGACCCTGCTGGGCACCCTCGGCGTGGACACCATCGCCGCCAGCGATCCGCGCGAGCTCAGCAGCGGCCAGCGTCAGCGCGCCGCGGTCGCCGCCATCCTCGCCGGTTCACCGACGGTTGCGCTGCTCGACGAACCCACCCGCGGCATGGACGGCACCGCCCGTGACGGCCTCGTCGCCGCGGTGCGCGGCCTCGCGGCGCAGGGCACATCGGTCGTCCTCGCCACCCACGACAGCGAGCTCGCCTCCGGCATCGCCGACCGCGTAATGATCATCGAGGAGGGAGAGGTGCGCGACTGCGGCGCACCGTCTGCGGCGCTCAGCGGCGACCATGACCACGCCACCCAGCTGGGACGGCTGGTCGGCTCACCGGGACCGGTGACCGTCGACGCGGTGACGGCACTGCTCGCGAACACGGCGGCGCAGGCGGTGTCGCGATGAGGTTGGCAGCGATCAGCGCCGCCGGCCTGGCGCTCTTCGCGTGGCCCTTCACTGGTCTGGGCGCGCCCGGCACCGCCGCGGCGGCGGCGGTGAGCATCGGCTGCGTGGTGGTGCTGCTGGCCGTTGAGACCATGAGCCGGCGCCTCGACACGCGCGGGCTCGCGGTTATCGCCGCCATCGCCGCCATCGACTCGGCTCTCCGCCTCGCCCTCGTGTTCGGGATCGGCGGCTTCTCGCCGATGTTCCTGCTCATCCTCTGCGCGGGGTACGCGATGGGTGCGGAGTTCGGATTCCTGTGCGGCGCCACCACTCTTCTGGTGTCCGCGCTGGTCACGGCCGGGGTGGGCCCTTGGCTTCCCTACGAGATGATCGCGGCCGGATGGGTCGGCGCTGCTGCCGGGCTGGCGGGGGCGCGACGCCGCGGCCGCAGCCCGGCGCGCCGCGACGTTGTCGTCCTGGCCGTCGTCGGCGTGGTCAGCGGATTCGCGTATGGCGCGGTCATGGACGTGTGGGACTGGACGTTCTTCCGCGGTGCCGCCGACTTCGGCTACGTCACCGGCCTTGGCGCCGGCGCCGTGGCGACGCGCTTCACCCACTTCTACCTGGCCACCTCACTGATGTACGACTGCTTCCGCGCGGTGGGCAACGCCGTGCTGGTGCTGCTCGTCGGCCTCCCCATCCTGGGCGCGCTGGTGCGCCTGCGCCGCCGTCACACAGTGGTCATCGAGGACCGGGTTTCCGCCGCTGCCTGAATCACATGCTCCCGGTCGTGACCGCGCGCAGCCCGAACAGGGCGGTGGCCGCCACGCCGGCGAGGAGGTAGAGCATCTCCGACTCCGGCCTGACCCGCCTGGCGAGCAATTCGGCAGCGGGGATCGGGATCACGGTGGCGGCACCGTAGAAGTAGTGGATCGCCTGCCCCGGGCGGTTGCCGGTGACGACCATGACCAGGCCGAGCACCGCCTCGAGCGCGGCGACGACGGCGCACAGCTGGACGAAGACACGCACTGTCGGGATGGCGCTCGGCCGGGCCCGCGCCCAGAGCGCGAACAGCGTTCCCACCGCCGCCACGACGATCACGGCGACGCCGAGGCGTGCGTGCACGCTCACGATGTCACCAGCACGAGCCCGCTGGCGTCGAGCACACGCGCCGAGGTGGCCTGCGCCGCCTCGACATCGTCGCCCGTCCACTCGGGGAGCAGCAGCGCGAGGTGGCGGCGCAGCTGAGCGCGCAGCGATGGGGCATCGTCGGGCAGGAGCACCTCGGGAGGCTCACCGTCGCCGATCGATCCGAACTGCGCGTCGCTCGCCGCCGCCACGGTGTCGATGAGGCGCCACACCTCCTCCTGGTCGACGGCGCCGACCAGGTCGTCCCACGGGGGCAGCTCGAGGCTGAGCTCGTCGACGCCGTCGCGTCCATGACGGGCTTCGAGGAACAGCGCAAGGTTTCGCCAGCGCAGCTCCTGCGAGTGGAAGAGGGGAATTCCCCGGCGATCGCCGAGCGCACGCGCCACCCCGACGCGCTCCACGTCGAAGGCGCCGAGCGCGGTGAGGACGCGCGTCAACGGCCACGGTCCGCCATCCTCGACGGAGCGCAGCATGAGCGACACCACCGTCTGCCCGGCGCTGGGCAGCTCAACGATCTGGCGGCGGCGGGCGCGGTTGCGGGAGCTCATGCGGGCGCCCCGGCGGACCGGCTGCACGCCTCCGCATGGAGCGGCCCCGCCAGCGGCGGCAGCGCACCCCCCACCGGGACGCTGAGCACGAAATCGCCAAGCCGCCCCCACACCAGGGTCGTCGGCAGGTTGACCGGCGGGTACACAAGGATCGCGACGCCGGAGTGACCCGGGTCGAGATGGATGCTGCAGCTGTCGCCGGGGGTGGAATCGGCGACCACGGCCAGCGGGTAGGTGGGGTGGTAGAAGTGCCGCAGCGGGCCATTCGCGGTGCCGGGCGGCGCGTAGTCACTGGCCATCTGCAGGTCGAAGAGCTGCGGGTCCGAAGTCACCTTGCCGTCGTCGCGAATCCGCATCGCCACCAGTGTGAACTGGCCGAGGCCGCGCAGCTGTGACCATGACGACGACGCGTTGCCGAGCTGCGCGGCCACGGCGTCGACGCTGTGGCGTCCGACGAGCATCACCTCCAGGTGGTCGGGGTTCCGATAGATGCCGCCGTCGGGGCTGGTCGAGACCGTCGCGGTGGCCAGCGCCACCGCGGTGCCGGTCACGGGCAGGCCCAGGCTGGCGGCGTCGAGGCCCGCCGAGGCGGAGCCGCACGCGGCCATTGTCAGCGCGGTCACCAGCAGCGCGGCAGCCCGACGCCGGCGCTGCGCGCGCTCAATCACGTTCCAGGATGCGCGGGCTCAGCGCCGCCAGCAGCCCGACCGCCACCACCGCGGCAGCGAGCGGGGCGACGACATCGAGGCCGGCGGCGTACCTCGGCGTGCCCCCGAGCATGCCGATGAAGGCGGAATGCAGATGGCTGAACGGGTCCAGTCCGGCGGCGATGGTTCGCCATCCATCTGACGGGACGCCGGTGAACAGGCCACCGAGATAGAGCAATGGGGCGAGCACGAGCACCACGTCGAGGAGTACCTCGGCCGCGCTCGCCGCCGCCAGTGTCACGAGGCAGCCGAGCACGTTGGTGACCACCAGCGTGGCCGCGAGGGCGACCAGAAGGACCGCGAACTCGGTCGGGCCGCCGCCCCCGGTGAGCAGCGCGGCGACGGCTACGGGAAGGAGCTGCACCAGGTCGACCGCGGCGGCGGCCAGCACCCACCCGGTCAGGACGCGTGGCCGCGACCCTGGAGTTACGGCCAATCGTGTCAGAAAGCCGGCCTCCCGGGCGCGGCTCACGCTCACCGCTGTGCCCACGGCGCCGACCATGGCGACCAGCACGGTGAGCAGCATCCCCGCCCAGAAGGTCGGCGCGTGGCCGGCGACGAGCAGGATGGCCAGCGCCAAGGGTAACCCGGCCTTGATGGCCATCGCCCGGGGCCGGCTGAGCACGATGGCGAGCTCGCGCGCGGCCACGCTGCGTGGCATCAGCCGAGCGCGGTGCGTGCTGACCGGCAGCGCCCCGGCGTCGCCGATCACGAGCGCTCCTCGAGGGGATGACCGGTGAGGTCGTGGAAGCGGTCGCTGAGGTCCGGGCGGCGCAGACGCAGCTCACGCAAGCGCCCACCGGGGGCGTCGGCGGCGGCAACGAGCGCGGCGATGGTTCGCTCACCCTCGAACCGCGCCACCACCACGGCGCCGTCGCGGGTCACATCGAGGACGCCCGGGAGGACACGGAGAGCCGACAGGTCACAGGAGCCGTCGACCACCAGCTCGGCGACGCGGCCGCGCGGCAGATCGGCGAGCAGCTCGCTGGGCGACGCGCAGCGCACCAGCAGACCGTCGTCGAGGAACGCGACGCGATCGGCGACGGCCTCGACGAAGCGCGCATCGTTGCTGGCGACCACGGTGCTGTAGCCGCGCGCGGCTCGCTCACTGATGAGCAGCTCGAGCTGAGCGCTCCCCTCCGGGTCGAGCCCGGCGGTGGGCTCGTCGAGCAGGGCGAGCGCGGGCTGGTGGCCCAGCGCGGCCGCGAGTGCCAGCCGCCGGCGCATCCCGTAGGAATAGGTGGCCACGCGATCGTCCGCCGCCGTGGACAGGGTGAGCTGCTGGAGGACGGCGTCCGTGCGCGCCGCCACCTCACGGGCGTCGCTGACCCATTGCGAGCACCAGAAGTGGGTCGCCTGGCGACCGGTCAGGCCTCCATCCTCGAGCGCACCGTCGAGCGCCAGGCCGAGCTGCGCGCGCGCCGCGGTCGCACTCTTCCCGCCCCAGCGCACCTGCCCTCTCTGCGGGCGCGAGACGGTGGCGAGGACGCGGAGCAGCGTGGTCTTGCCGCAGCCGTTGCGACCCATCAAGGCAACGGTCTCGCCCGCCGACACGTCGAGGTCGATCGGCCCCACGCCGCGGCCGTTGCGATAGCGACGCACCAGGCCGCGCGCCTCCACCGCGGCGGCACGGGTTGTCGGTGACACCGCGACCAGGGCGGGTGCCTGCGCCAGCGCGCTCATGCCGGCGCCGCGGCGAGCAACGTCGCCACCTTGGCGGCGACCGCCGTAGGCTTGAATGGCTTGAGGATGACGCCGGCCGCGCCGGCCCTCACCGCGCGCCCGCCGTCCTCCGCGGCGCGGTTTTCGAGCATGGCGAACCAGCCGGCGCGAGGGCGCACGCCGGCGCGCGCCAGACCGAGCATGGCGTCGATGCCGTCCCCGTCGAGGGTGGCGTCGACGAGCGCAATGTCGGTGGACGGCAGGTGTGCCGTCAACTCCTCGATGCTGGCCGCTCGCGTCACCGCGTACCCCTCGCGGGTCAGCTTCTCCGTGAGGATGCGGCCGATCATCGGCTCGTCCTCGACGATGAGCACGCGCGTGCTCATGCGGCGGTGCTCCCCAGGCCGGGATAGAGCTTCGGCCAGCCGGAGTCGTCGAGGTCGGCCACCGCGCAGAGGGGTCCGGCGAGCCCGGCGTTCTCGAGCAGCTCGAGTGCGTGGCGCGGGTTGGCCACCCGGCTGGCCACCAGGCAGTCGCCGTCGATGTCGAGTGACCATCCGTCCCGTTGCAGGCCGCCGGCCACCGATGCGATCAGCTCGAGTCGCTGGCGCAGCCGGGATGACAGCGCGCCCAGTGCCGCGGGGACGGTCGTCTCGCCGGCGTCGGCGTCGATGCCCTCGTCCTGGGCCTCCTCGAGCTCATAGAGGTCGTGCATCCACCGCGGCCAGGGCGGGTCGATGGCGCTGCGCAGCTCCTCGTGAGCCGACGCGAAGATGGGAATGCGCATCGCCACCGCACCGACAGGGATTCTCATGGTTCGAGCGTCGGTGAGGGCTTGGACGGCGCGTTGTTGGTGGTCTGCTGGTGCAGCGTGATCTCGCCGTTGATGAGGTACGGCTGCCGGGAGTGCTCGCGGATCACCCCCATGACGATCATCATGATGCTGACCGTCACGCCGATCGCCAGCGCGGCTCGCTGTGCGCCGCGACCGCTGCCGCCAGGCTTGATGTGGCCGCGCGACAACGCCGACAGGTAGCTGGTCACCGACCACAATCCGAACAGCACCATGCCAATCAGAGCGGAGGCCTTGAACGGGATGAAGTTGCCGATCGGGTTGAGCAGTCCGCCGTCCCACCACGCCCGGTTGCCGCCGGCGGCGATCGCGTCGGCGTACGTCGGCGCGAACCAGGCTGGTTGGGCGGCCAAGATGGTGAGCAGGATCAGCACCACCGTGAGCATCAGCTGGCGGCGCGCGTGCGGAGCACCGGAGCGCACCATCCGCCGCCAGAAATAGAGCGATCCCAGGCTGAAGATGGCACCGAGCAGAAAGATCTGCAGCAGGAAGACGTTGGAGAGGTCGCCGAACATCATCGTGTACCACGCGCCGTACGCATGGAGCTGCACCTCCTTGGCGTACGAGTAGCCGACCCACGGCTGCAGCAGGGTGAGCCCCACTGCCCAGATCACTCCCCATTGCGTCACCCATTCCCAGTGCAGGATCTCTTTGCGCTTGGTCTCCCACTCGAGGTGACCGGCGGCCATCGCGCCGATGGAGCGCAGCGGCTGCATCGCCTGCGGCGCATCCGGCGCCGGTTCACGCTGGTGGCGGGTGAGGCGCAGATAGTTGAAGGCACCGACGAACGCCGTAACCGCGCCCGCCCAGGCGATGTTGCCGATGGTTCGGTGGATGGTCAAAGGCAGGGAGGTGGGATTGAGCACCTGGTTGAGCAGGCTGACGTCGCCGCCGTTGGGCGTGAGCATGAAGGACGCCACGATGTCGATGAGGAACATCTGCCACCACAGCGCGATGTTGAGCAGCACCATCATTGCCAGCCGCGCGCGCCGGTGCGCCTGAAGACGATCCCAGTTGGCGTAGAGGCTGTACAGCAGCACGATCTCGACAAGGAACATGGCGCCTTCGAAGACCATGGCCCAGAAGGTGATCTGCTGCAACGCCGTCCAGAAGACGCCCCACAGTCCGACCAGCACGAAGATGAGGAAGGTGATGGCGGTTGCCGAGCCGAACCCGAAGAGATAGACCTGCGACTTCACCATCATGCGGGCGACCCTGCCATGGCGCTCGTCGCCGCGGGCCATGGAGATGGCCTCTGACACCGTGGCGAGCGTCGACGAGCCGGTCAGGTATGTGGCGATCTGGATGTGCAGCAGCACGACAACGGCCACGATGAGGCCGTTGGTGAAGATGGTGCCGCTCACCGGTGACAGCGAGTCGAGCACAAGGCGCGGGTTCACAGGTTGTACAACCGGTTGATGCCGAGCACGGCGAAGAAGATCACCGTGAACGCCATGAACAGGGCGGGCACGATCACCTCCGGGCGGCGCAACGGCCGGCGCTCAGGCGAGCGGTCGATGAATGGCAGCAGGACCATCAACGCCGCACCCAATCCGATGATTCCGAAGACGCCGATGGCGATCAGCGGGTTGGTCGGTGCCACCACCAGGAATTGGTCGAGTGGCAGGAAGAACCACTCGGGAGTGGGCACGTAGCTGAGCGTCGCGGGGTTCGATGCGGCGTCCAGCGGAGCGCCGGAGATCAGCCCCATGATGAAGATGACCGCGATGAGCAGCGTGCTCAGCACCACGTCCTTGAAGAGCTGGTTGGGGAAGAAGGGGACCGTTTCCCGCGGTGCCGCGTAGCGGCGCGAGATCCTCTTGGTTGGATACGGCGGCTCCGCGCGTCGGATGCGCTCACCGATCTGCTTCTCCTCGTCCTCGCCCGGGTCGGTGTCGTAGTTGATCCACGCCCCGAACTCGCCGTGGCGGCGCAACAGGTAGAGGTGAGCCCCGATGAGGCTGAACATCAGGAAGGGCAGCACCCAGACGTGGATGGCGAAGGTGCGGGTGAGAGTGATGGGCCCGACGAAGTCGCCGCCGCGCCACAGGGTGCGGATGCCGTCACCGATGAGAGGGAGGTAGTGCGGGATGTTGGTGACCACGACAGTTGTCCAGTACGCCGCCTGGTCCCACGGGAGCATGGCACCCGTGATCGCCAGGCCGAGCACCAGGAAGAACAAGAGCGCCCCGGTCACCCAGTTGAGCTCACGCGGGCGCTTGTAGCTCGCCGACAGGAAGGTGCGCAGCATGTGCAAGCCGATCACGAAGATCAGGATGTAGGAGCCCCAGAGGTGCAACCCGCGCACCCAGGCGCCGAACGCATCGCCGCTGCGCAGGTAGTCGAGGCTGTTGAAGGCGTCGGTGACCGAGGGCACGTAGTCGAGCAGCAGGAAGATCCCGCTGAATAGCTGCAACAGAATCAGGGCGAGGGTAGCGCTGCCCAAGGCGTACGCCCAGCCACCCTTCTTGGGCACCGCCTCGTACAGCCCCTTGTGGAGCAGCTCGGTGATCCCGGTGCGGTCGTCGAACCACTCCATCCCAGCGCGCATGCGGCTCTTCAACGGACGGGTGACCCAGCGACGGACGATCATCGACGGTGCACCTTGCGGCTCATCAGATCGACTCGTCCAGCTGGTTCTCGATTTCGAGCACGGTGCGTCCCTGGTCGTCCGTGCGGAAGCGGTGCTTCCACTGGGCGAGCGGCTGTGGTGGTGGACCACCGATGTTCTTGCCGTCGATGTCGTAGAGCCCGCCGTGACAGGGGCAGAGGAAGTTGCCGAGCGAGGGATCCCAGTGCACGTCGCACTGCATGTGCGTGCAGATGTTGCTCAGCGCCCGGATCTGCCCGTCGGATTTCTTGACCACGTACACGACCCGCTTCACCGGGGGCGTCGCGTAGCCGGTACCGATCGGAACCTCGGCGAACAGCGCGGTCGGTTGGTTGACGGGCACCCCGTCGATGGGCCCCACTGTCACCCATGAAAGCTTCTGCTTGGTGAAGAGCGGGCTGAGCAGGAAGCCGATGGCGGGGACGCTGAGCATCACCCCGACCAGTCCCATGCCCAGGCCGGTGCCCCGGACCAGCAGCTCGCGTCGGGAGAGCTCCTTCACGAGCCGCCTCCGAGCGAGAAGAGCCCACCGGCCATCACGGCGTACATGCCCACGAACGCCAGGAACGCGATCGCGATCGCTCCGGCGAGCACCGCCGCGGGACCGTGCTCGCCCTCGCGCCAGAGACGGCGGATGCCGGCCAGCGAGTAGCCGATCCCAAGCAGGATCAGGAGCAGGATCGCAGACAGCAGCAGCGAGTAGTACCAGGCTGCCTGGAACTGCGCGGCGCGGGCCAGCAGGGCGGCGATCACGGGTACAGGCTCTGGGTCGGCTGGTAGGGCTGGTGGGCGTCGACCTGGCGGAGCTCGCCGTACACCGCGTAGTCGCCGCGGGCGTGCTCCTTGATGTAGCCCATGAGCAGCGAGGTGACCACCGCGACCGTGCCGACGGTGACCACCGCGTTGCGTCCCATCCGTGAGACCGCCCCGGTGACGCGCAGCGAATCGTCCTGGCGTTGTCGACGGCCGCGCAGGCGGGACAGAGTATGCACCGCGGTGAGCACAGTGGCTGCACCGAGTCCCCAGTAGCGCAGCGCGTTGAGGTCGCCGCCGAGCACGGCACTGGGGAGGGCGGCGACGGTCATGCCGGTGACCGAGACGATGATGGCCGCCCACCCCAGCGTCGACCACTCACGCGGGCCGCCGTCCTCGCTGGTCAGGGCGATGTTGCCGCCGATGAACATGGCTCCGACCAGGCACTCCTGGGCGACCATGAACCCCGCGGTGCCGCCACTGAGGAGGTTGCCGAAGTACCCGGGCTCGCTCTGCTTGATGACCTCGACGAGCAGGAAGCCCACCACCGGCATGAGCACGCCGGTGAGCAGCCCGATGCGCAGGTTGACCCGCGCGGCCCAAGACTGGAACGCCCGCTCGGGTGGATCGCCTCGGCCACCGCGCAGTCTCACGGCGGCGTAGGCCGCGCAGAACAGCGCGGTCCAGCTGACATTGCCAATGAGGCGGTGGATGATCAGTGGCCAATACACCGGGTTGAAGGCCGGTTCGGTGAGGCCGGCGTGGACGGGATTGATGAGGTAGGCGTCGATGCCGACGATGAGCATCATGAACAGCGTCTGCAGCGCGAAGACCGCGGTGCCGAGCGCGGCGTGTCCGCGTGGATTCATGGAATTGAACGTGTTCCGGTACCAGACCAGCAGGGGTGTCAAGACGAAGAACAGGAGGAAGGCGAGCGCCACCAGCGGGAGGAACTTGTTGACCAGCTGGCCGAATTCGTTCCCCCACAGCCCGGTGAGCAGCACCACCGCGAGCACCGCAAAGGTGGCGCCAAGGCTGAACAGGAGGTAGTACGCGTTGGCCAGGCTGCGCGCGTAGCGAGCGGCTCGGTCGTCGCCGGTGCGGACGTGGAGCCACTCAGCGGCAACCGCCAGGGTGATCGCCCCGAGGCTGAACTCCGCGATGAGGATGTGGATCAGGAAGGCAATTGCCACCGGCGTGCCGTTGCCGATGCCGGGGAAATCAGGGACGGTGACCTGGAGGCCGAGCACCTCAGCCCTCCGGCGTCGCCGCGGTGATGCGTCTGCCGAGGTCATCGATGACCGGTGCGGTGATCTCGTTGAGGCCGCGTACTCCGGCGCCGTGCTGCACCGGGCACCCGGGCGCAGCCGACGCCGACCGCTCGGCACCAACCGGGCAGGCGGCCGCGGCGTCGGCCGGCGAGCCGTTGCGCTGCATCCGCGCGCGCGCCTCGGCGATCCCGGCTTCCACATGGAGGAGGCCGACCGCGGGGGCGCCGAGCGCGATCGCCAGGCGTTCGATCTGCTCGGTGGCGAGATTGCGCAGGAAGCCGGCCGGGATGCGCTCGATGCGGTCATCGGCCTCGTCCGTCCAGGGCAGGCGGCGGCGCTGGTCGACGGCCGGACCGGTATGCCCCTCGACGCCGAGTGGAGCGCGATGTGGCCCGGCGTTCTCGTCGAGCGCGTCGAGCTCGGGGGTGACGAACGGCTCGGCGACATCGGCCGTGATTGCCGGCAGCCGCCGGGTGCGCGCGTGCTTCTCGACGATCGCCTTGACGCGCCGGCGGAGGTATCCGGCCGGCAGCTGCTGGAGCACGCGCCGCGCCTCGACGGTCCAGGCCAGCTTGGTGCCGTCGAAGGCCACCTGCGCGGCGTCACCCTCACCGGCCGCAGCCGCGCGGAGCGCCTCGCTGTCGAGCCGTTCGAAGGCATCGGCGTCGCTGTCGCACACCGGGCAGCGCTGCGGCGTGTCGCTGCGCGCCGCGTAGCCGCAGGTGCGGCAGACCGCCCGAGCGTCCTGGGGTGCTGCCTCCTCGAGCATGGCCTGCTCGGCGCTGTCGACGGCGGCAGCGGTCTCGGCGATGCGCCGCTGCACCCGAGCAAACGGCATCAGCTCATCGAGAGCGGCGCCGACGTCGCCCGACGAGACCACGCTGTGGCCGCGCTCCATCGCCCAGCGCAGCACCGCGGTCCGGGCGAGGCCGCGTGCGCCGCCGGGCACAGTCGCCATGCGTTCCTCGGCCTCTGGAGTCCACACCACCGACGCATCGGCGCGGACGTCGATCGGCGGGGTGAAGCTGCCGCTGCTGACCATCACGTTGCAGGGAGCCAGGCGGAGCAGCTGCTCGGTGTTGCTGCCCATGTCCATGGCGGCGTCGGAGTGCACGCCGATGCGGCCGAGCACGAGCAGCCACGGCTTGGTCTCGCGAGCGTGGCGCAGCACTCGTTCGAACGCCTTGCCGTCGAGCAGG
>NZ_JAEKNS010000147.1:0-3033 GCF_016464765.1 Candidatus Aeolococcus gillhamiae
TCCTGGTAACGGTCCAAGTCGACCTTGAGATTCTCCGTGTACGGTAGGGCCGTAGCGACGATAACACCATGCCAAGGTTTCATCTGAAGTCATCTCCTGGAAGGTCGTGGCAGACGGACCACCAGTAACATGTCACGCGACCAGAGTAATATATCATAGGCTCCGAGGGCTACGCCGCAACAGAGGGTGCTCGATACGGCGCGCCCGAGCCCGCACACAGGCGGCGTCGCGTCCTCCGCCAGCGTATCCCCTCTGGCGCCGGATAGCATGCCGCGGCGTATTCGCCGCCACACCATGTCGCTCGCCCGAGCGCCTCCGACGAACATCCGACGCGCACCGCGCTGGGACTAGTTGCCGCCAACCCTGGCCGCTACGGTGGTCATTTAGCTTAGGCGGGCCTCATCGCCAAGGTCAGTGTACCCCCGGTGGGACAGCCAGTCTGCGGTAGACCCGCTATCCTTACCGCAGGCCCTCCCTCGGTGGGCCTGGCGATGGGTCTCGCCGCAACGGCCGTGCGCCTGATGGGCCCTACCAGCCATCCCTGGTAGGAGTCCGCGCCCATGAGCTGTTGCCCTCTCCACATCGGTGCCCTTGACCAGCTGAACAACATCTATGGCGTCGCCGCGCTGTGGATCGGCCTCGCCTTCGTCGCCAGTGCGATCTCGCCGCGGATCGGAATTTCGGTGGCCCTGGTCGAAATCTTGCTCGGCGTCTTCGGCGGCAACGTGCTGGGGATGGCCACGAACCAGTGGATCGACTTCCTGGCCGGCTTCGGCAGCATCCTCCTGACATTTCTGGCCGGGGCGGAGATCGACCCTGCCTCCTTCCGACGGTTTCTGGCACCGAGCCTGGCGATCGGGGGCATCGGATTTGCCCTGCCATTCGCCGCGGCATGGGCGTTTGCCCTCTATGTCTTTCACTGGCAGTTGCACGCGAGCGAGGTCGCCGGGATCGCGCTGTCCACCACCTCGGTCGCCGTCGTGTATGCGGTGATGATCGAGACAGGGCTCAACAAGACGGACCTCGGCAAACTCATCCTCACCGCGTGCTTTGTCTGCGACCTCGGAACCGTCCTGGCTCTCGGGGTGATCTTCGCCAACTACAACGCGCTTCTCATTGCCTTCGGAGTCGCCACCGCGCTCGTCCTGGTGCTGCTGCCACGGGTTCTTCGGTCGGTGATTCGCTTTCTTGGACACGGTGTCAGCGAGCCTGATGTGAAGTTCGTGTTTCTCCTGCTGTTCGGGCTGGGAGCGCTGGCGACGGCGGCGCGATCTGAGGCTGTGCTCCCCGCCTACCTCCTCGGCTTGGTGGCAGCCGGCGTCTTCCACGAAGACCCCAAGCTGGCCGGGCGTGTCCGGGGCATCGCGCTGAGCTTCCTCACGCCCTTTTTCTTCCTGAAGGCCGGAACCCTGATCTCACTCTCGGCCGTCGTCGCGGGAATCGGCTCGATCCTCCTGTTCTTCGGCGTCAAGGTCGGTGCCAAGGTGGTCGGTGTCTTCCCGGCAACCAGGCTTTTCAAACTGCACGGCCGCCAAGCCTGGTACACGACGATGATGATGTCGACGGGCCTCACCTTTGGCTCGATCTCCGCGCTCTTTGGATACACGCACGGTTACATCGACCGATCCCAGTACTCGGTCCTCGTGACGGTGGTCGTGCTGACCGCGCTGGTGCCGACGTTCATCGCGCAATCTGTCTTCCGTGCCAAGGAGACTGAGCTGCTGCATGGCCAGTCCGCACCGTCATTCTCAGGCCGCCCTCGCTCGCAGGAGGAGCCTGATCAGGCGTTGGGCGCTGCGGTGCAAGAGCGAGCAGCTCCGTGATGGCGAGCCGGGTCTGCAGATGCCTTGCTGGGCTGAAGGCGATGCTGCGAGAGCGCCCCCGCCGCAGTGACCTAGTGCAGTGGAAGGGGAATAGGTAGACGGATGCGTACGAGATGATGCACGCTTCCGGGTATGGCAAATCACCCTTCGCCTCCGCTATTGCCGACATCCGAAGAGCGCGCTGCGCTGGAGATGTGGACGCGCAGCCGATTGCTGCCGCATCGTCAGGTGCTGCGCGCCCAGATCGTGCTGCTGGCCGCTGACGGCGTCGCCAGCGATGTCATCGCCGAGCGGCTGGGATGCAATCGTCTGACCGTCCGGCGATGGCGTCGGCGCTTCAGCGAAGCCCGCCTGGACGGTCTCGAGGAGGCCGGCGGGCGCGGCCAGAAGCCGCACCTGTCGCGCGACTTCATCAACCGTGTGGTGGCGGCGACGATGGAGGCACCGAAGGACGGCAGCACACATTGGAGCGCGCGCCGGCTCGGTGCGCGGTTCGGCATCAGTCACAGCACCGTGCTGCGGATCTGGAAGGATCACGGTCTTCAGCCGCATCGCACGCGCAGCTTCAAGTTCAGCCCTGATCCCGACCTCGTGGACAAGGTCACCGACATCGTCGGTCTTTACCTGCACCCGCCCGAGAAAGCAGTGGTTCTATGCGTCGACGAGAAGAGCCAAATCCAAGCGCTGGACAGGACCCAGCCATTGCTGCCCATGCGCCCCGGCCAGGTCGAGCGACGCAGCCACGACTACGTTCGCCACGGCACAACGACGCTCTTCGCAGCTCTCGACATCGCCACCGGCGAGGTGACGGGACGCTGCTACGCACGCCACCGCCATGAGGAGTTCCTGCGCTTTCTGCAGCGGCTGGCCCGGGTGTACCCAACCCAGGATCTCCACCTCGTTGTCGACAACTATCGAACCCACAAGCATCCGGTCGTCCGGGCGTGGCTGGCAGACAACCCTCGCATCCACCTTCACTTCACGCCCATCGGGGGCAGCTGGATGAACCAGGTGGAGACCTGGTTCTCCGTGCTGCAGCGGCGGGCCATCGCCCGTGGCGTCTTCCGCAGCGTGCCCGCACTGGTCGCTGCCATCGGCCGCTTTCTCACCGGCTGGAACAAGAACTCCCGACCGTTCGTCTGGATCAAACCCGCTGATGTCATCCTCGCCAAGGCGAACCGTCTAAGTATTCCTGAGTCGGTGCACTAGC
>NZ_JAEKNS010000103.1:0-16767 GCF_016464765.1 Candidatus Aeolococcus gillhamiae
CTCGGCGCACCTTGTGCGCCGACGGTTCCGTTGCGGGCCATTGCGGCTTCGCCTGGTTGGTGGTGGACCGTTGTTCTGGGTTGCCTGGTGGTCGTTCACGCATGTTCTCTTTTCAGCAGGCACACTTCTCGGTCGTGTTCACTCCTGACACGCTTGAGATTGCCATGGTCTCGTTCGAGGGGCCTGACCAGTACAGCCAGGCCGGCGGCCTGGGAGTGCGCGCCAAGGAGATCTGCCGTGCCTTTGCGGCCGTGGGCTTCCGGACGACCCTGTACTTCGTCGGCGATCCGGGCAAACCACGCGAGGAGGATGTCGACGGCCTGCGCCTGGTGCGCATCTGCCAGTCGGTGAGCCGGCAGTACCCGGCCGGTGTGTACGACGGCGAGCACGACAAGATCGAGGCGATGTGGTCGGAGCTGCCGCCCTTGCTCGTGCAGATTTCGGTGCAGCCGTCGGTGGCGGCGGGACGGGTGCTGGCCATCATGTGCGAGGAGTGGCAGACAGCCGACTTCGTGGAGACCCTCGACCGCAACCTGCGCCAGCTGGGCCTGCGCGACCGCTGCGTCATCCTCTGGAACGCCAACAACCACTTCGGGTTCGACAACATGGATTGGCGGGCGCTGGAACGGGCGGCGACGGTCACCACTGTGAGCCGCTATATGAAGCACCTGATGTGGCCGCACGGGGTCAACCCGATGGTCATCCCCAATGGGATACCGGTGGAGGCGTTGCGGCCGGTCGACGACGCCGCGGTCAAGGTCATCGCAGAGGCAGGCCACACGCCGTGCCTGACCTTCAAGATCGGCCGCTTCAGCCCCGACAAGCGCTGGCACCAGAGCCTTGATGCCATCGCCGAGCTGCGCGACCGCGGACTGCCCGCGAGGCTGCTGATGCGCGGCGGCATCGAGCACTTCGGCCACGGCGTCCTCGGCCACGCTCGGCAGCTCGGGCTGGACGTCGCGGAGTGGAACGAGCCCATCGAGGAGCCGGCCGACGTCGCTCGATCGCTTGAGCAGACTGGCACAGCGGCCGTGGTGAACCTCCGTCGCTTCCTGCCCGAATCAGTGCTGCCGGCAATCTCCGTGGCGGCGTGCGCGGTGCTCGCCAACTCCGGCCACGAGCCGTTCGGCCTG
This sequence comes from Candidatus Aeolococcus gillhamiae, assembly GCF_016464765.1. Taxonomy (NCBI): domain Bacteria; kingdom Bacillati; phylum Candidatus Dormiibacterota; class Candidatus Dormibacteria; order Candidatus Aeolococcales; family Candidatus Aeolococcaceae; genus Candidatus Aeolococcus; species Candidatus Aeolococcus gillhamiae. Next base: position 1,134 of record NZ_JAEKNS010000103.1, read on the forward strand.
GTCGGGCTCGAGGCGATGGCCGCCGGCGGTGTGGCCGTGGTGGGGGCGACGGGGGAGGAGTACGCGCGGCCCTACGGCAACGCCATCGTGGTCGAGACCGCGGAGGGCACCGAGCTGGCCAGTGCGCTCGCCGGACTGGTGGAGCGCCCCGAGCTGTCAGCACGGCTGCGCGAGGCCGCTCGGCGCGATGCCGCCGACTTTGCGTGGCCGGAGATCATCGACGGCTTCCTCGAGAGGATGCGGTACGTGGCGGCGCGGCAGCATGTCGCAGTCTGACCCACAGCCCTTGCGCGCCGGACCTGGCGACATCGCGGTGCGTGACGTCGCGCTGTCCGCCACCAAGGACCTGCGCGCCCGGGTGCTCCGCAACCACATCCCCGGCTCGCCGGCACACACCCCCAGCGACGACCTCGCCGACACCTGGCACCTCGGCGCGTTTCGCGGAGACCGCCTTGTGGGGGTGGTGACGGTGTTCCCACAGGACGCCCCAGGGCATCCGGGCGTGCCCGCGCAGCGGTTCCGTTTCATGGCCGTCGAGCCCTCCGAGCAGGGCACCGGTGCGGGCTCCGCGCTGATGAAGGAGGTGATTGGGCGCGCCCGCGCACGCGGCGATCGCCTGCTCTGGGCCAACGGGCGCGACACGGCGCTCGACTTCTACGTGCGGCTCGGCTTCGAGGTGGCCGATGAGAGCTTCACCGAGTCCAACTTGCCGCACCACGTCGTCGTGCGGCGGATAAGCTGAGACCGTGGATGAGCGCCGACTGACTTCAATTGCCGCCGAGCTCGGCCTCAGCCCAGACGAGCTGCGCGAGCTGCGGCCGCAGCTGACCCCGGGTGTCGACGAGGCGGTGGTGGGCGGGCTGATCCGCTTCGAGGACGCCCTCTTCGAGCTCTCCCAGTGAGCGCTCTGCTGCAGGCTGCCGACCTGCGCTTCATCAACACAGTGGCCGCACAGCGTTTCGGAGGCGGTGAGCGCGGCGCGATCGACGACGCGGCGGTCGAGGCGGCGCTCGCCGCAGCCGGCGACGGCACCGCATTCGCGCGGGCGGCGACTCTCGCCGCCGGACTGCTGCAACGCCATGCGTTCAGCAGCGCCCCCCTGCAGACCGCCCTGCTCGTCCTGCACTGCGCGCTGAGCCTCGAAGGCTTCAGCCTGATCGCGCCGCAGGGTGTCCTGGCGGGCATGCTCCGCGGCCTGGACAAGGACGGAGATGCGGGCGTGGTGGCCCGCTGGTTGGAGGATCGCGCCGTCCCGTCGGCGTCCGGCTGATGCCCCGACCTCCGCTGGCCGTGGCCGTGGTGTGGCACATGCACCAGCCCTGGTACCGCGACGATGCCGCCGGCGAGTTCGTGCTTCCCTGGGTGCGCCGTCGCGCCACCAAGGACTACCTGCACATGCTGCGCATCCTCGAGCGGCACCCGGACGTGCGCGTGACCATGAACATGGTGCCCAGCCTGCTCGCCCAGCTGGAGATCTACGCCGCCGGTGACGCAGCCGACGCAGAGCGCGAGCTTTGCCTGCGCGGCGCTGAGGAGTTGACCCCGGCCGAACGCGCCTTCCTGGTGGCCAGCGCGCAGCGCGAGGACTACGGGCGCAGGGTCGCGCTGTTCGCGCCGTACCTGGAGCTGCTCGGCCGCCTCGCCGACTCACGGCATCCGTCCGCTGCGAGCGTGGAGGACATCCGCGACCTGCAGCTCTGGACGCTGCTGCTGGCGATCGAGCCTGGGCGCATCCGTGACGACGCCGACCTCCTCGCCCTGGCGCGCCGCGGCCGCGGTTTCCGCGAGCTCGACAAGGTGCTCGTCGATGCCCACCAGTTGACCCTCATGCAGTCGGTGATTCCCGCCTACTCCGACGCGCTCGCCGCCGGCCGCGTCGAAGCGATGACCAGCCCGTACCACCACCCCATCCTGCCGCTGCTCATCGACGCCTCCAGCGCGCGCATCGCTACGCCAGATCTCGCGCTCGCCTCGCCGCCGCTTCGCGCTGAGGCTGACGCGGCCGAGCAGGTGCGCAGGGGGCGTGAGCACTTCGCGCGGGTCACCGGCCATGAGGCCGCGGGGATGTGGCCACCGGAATGCGCGGTCTCGCCGGCGGCCGCCGCGCTGATGCGCGACTGCGGGACGCGCTTTGCGGTCAGCGATGAGGGGGTGCTGGCGCGCACGCTGCAGTGCGACGACGTGCGCGGCGATGCCCAGCTGTACCACCCGCACGCCGACGCCAGCGGTCTCACCCTCGTCTTCCGTGACGCCCAGCTCAGCAACCTGATCGGCTTCAGCTACCGGTCGATGCCATCGGATGCCGCCGCCGCCGACCTGGTGGCGCGGCTCGAGCAGATTGCCGCCGACGACCGCGGCGACGGCTCCGCTCGCCTGGTGACCATTGCGCTGGACGGTGAGAACTTCAAAGACTTCTATGAGGAAAACGCCACCCCGTTCCTCGACGCGTTCTACGCGAGGCTAGTGTCGAGCCCGGCACTGAAGAGCACGCACATCGGCGCCTTCCTCGACGCCCACCCGCACAGCGTCCGGCCGCTGCCGGAGCTCTGGACCGGCTCCTGGGTCGACGCCGACCTGCGCACCTGGATCGGCGAGCCCGCGCACACGCGGGCGTGGACGTTGCTGGCCTCGACGCGGGCCGCGCTCCGTGGCGCCGGCGGTGCGCCCGTCCATCCGCGCGCCCACGAGGAGCTGCTCGTCGCCGAGGGATCCGATTGGTACTGGTGGTTCAGCAGGCGCCACGACTCCGGGAGCGACGCCGCCTGGGACGCGCTCTTCAGGACCCACCTGCGCAATGCGTACGTCTTGGCCGGCCTCGACGTCCCGGCTGAGCTGGAGCGCCCGGTGCTGGACGCTGTGACGATCGGCAACGATTGTCGGCCCTTGCGCGCAATCGACCCGCCGGCTGACGGGCCTGCGGAGTGGCGCAGCGCAGGCACCGCGGAGGTCGGCGCCGCGCTAGGGTCGATGCGGCCCCCGGCGAGCAGCGTCTCGCGCATCCTCTACGGCGCCGGCGGCGGCCGGCTCCACCTCCGCTTCGGCGACACTCAGCCGCACTTCGATCGCGTCGCGGTCGACGCCGGGTCCGCGGGACGGCTGCTCGTCGACCGTCCGGTCAGGAACCTGGCGATCGCTCTGCGCGGCAGTGACGCCGACTTCTCGGTCCTGCTCGAGGAGTCCGGGCGTGGAACCGAACGCGTGCCCGCCAGCGGCGAGCTGCACGTCCAGGCTCCGCACGCCGGTGCCGCCCGGCCGCTGCGCGTGCTGGTGGCCGCGGCCGAGTGCGCCCCGCTGGCGGTCGCCGGGGCACTGGCGGGCGTCGTGGCGGACACAGTGGCGGCGGCCGCCGCCCTCGGCCACGACGTGGTCCTCGTCCTCCCCAGGCATCGCAGCGCCGGCTTGGGCGAGGACCCGGGCGTGCGACTGCCGGCCTTGCACGCCGCCTCCGCTGGACGCCTGGTGACGGCGGGGGTGGTCCAGGGTGTCCTCTCCGGACCCGGCGTCCCCGTCCTCAGCGTCGACGCGCCCGCCCACTTCGACCGCGCGGCACCGTACGGCGACCCCGACGACGGGGAGCGGTACCTGGCCTTCTGCGCGCTGGTCGAGGCCCTGCTGGAGGCCACCGCTTTCGCTCCGGACGTCGTGCACGGGTTCGAGTGGCAGATGGCCGCGCTGATCGACGGCCTCGCCAAAGGCGACGACCCGCCGGCCACGATCTTCAGCGTCGCCGCCGACTCCCCCGGCTACCGGGTCGGCGCCGCCGCGCTGGGCGGGGTGGCGGGAGAGCGTGGAGGCGCCGAGGTCGACCTTCTCGTTCTCGGTCGCGAGGCGGCGACGGTGGTGGCCGCCTCCCCGCTGTCCAGCAGCCTCGCGAACCTCTACGGCACCGCGCTCGAGCTGGCCGGCTCCTCATCGTGAAGCGCGTCGAGCCCGCCTGAGCTCGAGCTTCGCCCCCGGGACGCGCCGCCTATGATGGAAGCGGATATGAATTCGTCGCCAGCCGGCTCGGGCGTCAAGGCGGTGGTGATGGCGGGCGGAGAGGGATCGCGTCTGCGTCCGCTCACCAGTCAGTACCCCAAACCGCTGGTCCCGGTGGCCGGGACGCCGGTCATCGAGCACATCCTCCGCCTGCTCCGCGACCACGGCATCACCCAGGTGATCCTCACCCTCCAGTACTTGGGGGCGGAGATCCGCAACCGCCTGGGCGACGGCTCCGACCTCGACATGGAGATCGAGTACGTCGTCGAGGACCGGCCCCTGGGCACGGCCGGGAGCGTCGGCAATGCCGCCCACCTGCTCGACGACACCTTCCTCGTGATCAGCGGCGACTCGCTGACGGACATCGACCTTACCTGGGTGCTCGAGGAGCATCGCCGCCGCCAGAGCCACGCCAGCATCGTCCTCAAGAGCGTACCCAACCCGCTCGAGTACGGCGTGGTGGTGACCGATTCGGACGGCAGGGTGCGCCGCTTCCTGGAGAAGCCGTCCTGGGGTGAGGTCTTCAGCGACCACGCCAATACCGGCATCTACGTCATCGAGCCGTCGGTCCTCGGGCACATCAAGCCGGAGGTCGCCGTCGACTGGTCCCGGGACGTCTTCCCGGGGATGCTGCGCCGCAAGGAGCCGCTCTTCGGCATCGTCGCCGAGGAGGGTTACTGGTGCGACATTGGCTCCATCCAGTCCTACATGCAGGCCAACTGGGACGCGCTCGAGGGCCGCGTCCGCTGCCACATCCCGGGACGGCGTGAGGGCAGCGTCTGGATCGGCGAGGGCGTCGAGTTCGGCATCGGCGTGCAGCTCGAGGGTCCCGCGTACATCGGCGACGAGGTCAAGCTCAAGGCGGGCGCCTTCATCAACGGCCACGCGGTCATCGACAAGTACACCATCATCGACGACAACGCCAAGCTCTCCAACACCGTGGTCTGGCCGCACTCGTACATCGGCGAGAACTGCCGGCTGCGCCAGAGCATCGTGTGCCGCAACGTCACCATCAAGAATGGCAGCCTGCTCGAGGACAACACCGTGATCGGCGACGACTGCGTCATCGGGCGCGGTTCGCGGATTCGCTCCGGGGTGAAGATCTGGCCCCACAAGGAAGTGGAGCCGGGTTCGACGGTCAATGAGTCGGTGATCTGGGCGGGGGAGTGGCGTCGCGGCCTCTTCTCGTCGTACGGCATGGGCGGTCTCATCAACGTCGAGCTGACCCCGGAATTCTGCGCTCGGCTGGGCGCCGCGTTCGCGGCGACGTTGCCGCGCAACGCCACCATCGCCGTCGCCCGCGACCATGCGCGCAGCTCGCGGATGATCAAGCGGGCTATCGTCTCCGGGCTGATCAGCGCCGGCGCCACGGTGCGCGACCTCAACGTGGTCCCCGTGCCGCTGACCCAGTTCGCGACCCGCGGGGGCCACTGCGACGCCGGCGTGCACGTGCTGGTGTCACCACTCGACCAGCGCAGCGCTGACATCCGCTTCTTCGACGGCGAGGGGCTGCAGATCGACAAGCGCGCCGAGCGCAAGTTCGAGAACCTCTTCTTCCGCGAGGACTTTCGCCGGGCTGCCTTCTACGAGATGGGCGACATCGAGCACATTGATCCGCAGGGTGACTACTGCCGGCACCTGATGAACAGCGTCGACGCCGCGGCGATCCGCGCCGCCAACTTTCGGGTGCTCATCGACTACGACTACAGCCAGGCGTCGAGCGTGCTCCCGGGCATCCTCGACGACCTCGGCGTCACCGCCATCCCGCTCAACGCCGGGCTCAACGAGCAGCCGCACCACCAGAAGGTGCCCGATGAGACCGCGCTGGTCAGCCGCACGGTCAACGCCGACCTGGGCTGCATGATCAGCCCCACCGCCGAGCGGATCACCTTCATCGACGACGAGGGCACCGTGATGTCCGCATACGAGACCTTCGGGATCCTGGTGAGCTGGTGGCTGAAGACACACCCGGGCATCGTCGTGGCTCCGGCGACCACTCCACAGTGGCTGGTGTCGCTGGTCGGTGAGGCGGGCGGCTCGTTCATGCCCACCCCGGCAGAGGCGTCCGCGGTGCTCCGCGCCTCGGCGGCACCGAGCACCTGCCTCGCCGCCGACGGCGAGGGCGGCTTCATCTGGCCGTATTTCTTCGGTGCCTACGACGCCATGTACACGCTGGTCAAGCTGCTCGAGATGCGCGCCGTCTTCCAGGCGCCGCTCAGCGAGATGCGGCGCGGCCTCCCGGTGTCCCCCTACATCACCGCCACCGAGTTCTGCCCGTGGGAGGCCAAGGGGAAGGTGATGCGCCGCCTGCTCGAGGATCACCAGGGACGGGCGCTCGACCTCGTCGACGGGCTCAAGGTCTTCGTTGACGGCGGTTTCGTGCTGGTCAGGCCCGACCCCGACGAGCCCGCCTACCACGTGGTTGCGAGCGTCGGCGACGAGGCCACCGGCAAGCGCCTGGTCAGTGAATACCTCGAGCGCGTCCGCGTCGCCCAGGGCAGCAACGGCGAAAGCGAGGGGGGAACTGCGTTCCCCCCTCGGACACCCCCCAGCTCAGCGGTGTCAACTCCGCCGACGTGAAGTCGCCTGCGTTGACGGAAGGTTCAGGATGCCTGGCTTTCGGGTCGGCCGGGTGGGCGCTTCATCCATCTTGGCGCCCACCAGTTGGCGCTGCCGAGCAGTCGCATCAGCGCCGGGACGACCAGTGCGCGCACCAGTGTGGCGTCGGCTAGCACGGCCACCGCCATGCCGATTCCGGTGGCCTTGATCGTGACGACGCGCGCCAGTCCGAACGCCACGAAGACGGTGATCATGATCGCCGCGGCGCCGGTCACCAGCCGCCCGCTGCGCTCCAGCCCCTCGGCGACGGCGGCGCGATTGTCGTGGGTGCGGCGCCACGCCTCCTGTATGCGCGTCAGCAGGAACACCTCGTAGTCCATGGAGAGCCCGAACACCACGCAGAACAGCAGCACCGGCAGCGTGGGATCGATGGCGCCCGGGGTGACGTTGAGCAGGCTGGACAGGTGGCCATCCTGGAAGATCCACACCATGGCACCGAACGCGGCGCTTAGCGAGAGCAGGTTCATGACCACCGCTTTGATGGGCAGGATCAGCGAACGGAGCAGCAGGAAGAGCACGACGATCGTCGTCAGCATCGCGAACCCAACCGCCAGCGGCGTCTGCTGCACGATGTAGTTGACGAAATCGATGTCGAACGCGGTGTCCCCGGTGACCACGGCGTCGGCGCCGACCACCTTGTCCTCGGCGCGGATGCTGCGCACCAGCGCGTGCGCGGCGTCACTGGCCGGCAGGAACGGGGTCACCGCGTCGAGCAGCGCGATGTTGCGTCCCACAGTGCGGGTCTCCTCGTCGCGCACCGCCGCGGGCAGCGACGCGGCGGGCCCGGCGTACATCTGCTGGTACGCACTGACGCTGAGCTGCGGATCGACGTCGACGTAGCTGCGCACGGCGGCGACCCCGGGCGTCGCGCGGAGCCTCCGGCTCAGCGTGTCGGCGACGGCGACGTTGCCGGGCGACAGCGGCGAGCCGCTGTTGAACACGACGACAACCTCGATGAGGTTGGTGCCCTGGCTCGGGAACGCTGAGGCGAGCAGCTGGGCGCCCCGCCGTGCCTCTGCGTCGGGCGGCAGCTGGCTGACGTCGGTGCTGGCCAGGTGGAGGTGGAGGAACGGCGAGCCGGCGGCAAGGAGCACGGCGACGGTCGGCAGCAGGACCAGCAGCGGGCGGCGCATCACCGCGGTGGCGATCCGGTGCCACAGCCCCTGGCCGAAGGGACGCGGGCGCAGGATCGGCACCGAGAGCCGGTTGATGCGCGGGCCGAGCACAGCCAGCAGCGCGGGCAGGAAGGTGATCGCGAGCAGCACTGAGATGGCCACCACGAACGCCCCGCAGATCCCCATCGAGACCAGGAATGTGCCGCGATAGAAGAGCATGGCCGCCAAGCCGATGGCGACCGTCAGGCCACTGAACGCGATCGCGCGCCCCGCGGTCCCCATCGTGACGGCCACGGCATCGCCAACCTCTCGACCGTTGGCGAGCTCCTCACGGAAGCGGCTGACGATGAACAGCGAGTAGTCGATGGCGATCCCGAGGCCGATCAGGGTCACGATGTTGACCGCGTAGGTGGAGACGTCGGTGGCGTGGGCGAGGAGCAGCGCGGCGCCGACGCCACCGGTGACCGCGAGCAACCCGATGGCGAGGCACACCAGTGCTCCCACGCCGGTGCCGAAGACGATGAGCAGGAGAACCAGGGCCACGACCGACGAGCCGATCTCCGCCTTCTCCAGGTCCGCTGCCAGCAGGCTGTCGAAGTCGTAGGCCAGAGGCACGTCGCCCGTCACCGCGACGGTCATCGGCGGCGGCGCGACGATCTCCGTGCGCATCTCGCCGAAGTGCTTGCGGGCGGCGGTGAAGCCGATGTTGAGCGAGACGATGGCGAGGATGCGGTGGCCATCGCTCGACACCATCTGTGCCGCCTGCGCAGATGGCGCGGTGTAGGGTGTCTGGATCCCGGCGACACGCTGGTCGGCCGCCAGGGATGCGAGAGCCCGTGAAGCCTCCTCGCGGAAGCCGGCGTTGCTGGAAGGCAGCCTGGCATCGCTGAGGATGACGGTGAAGTTGACGCCGCTCTTGGGAAGCTGCCCCGACATCAGTCCGAAGCCGCGACCCGATTCGAAGTCGAAGTTGTTGGCGTTCTGCGGTTCGCCACCGGTGGCGATGGCCACCCCGGAGAGGATGAAACCGGCGATTGAGAGGGCGAGCACGACGCGGCGGTGCGCGTACACAAAGTGTCCCCACCGATGCACGCGCGGAGTATATCGGCGACCTCAGGCAGCCCCGCCCGCGCCGGAATCCAGCCGGACCTGTCCGGGGAACGACTGTCGCGGGCGACTATGATCGGCCCGCGATGGCAGAGCCACCATTTCAGGACGGCGGCGACGCGCCGGGAGGCTCCGCTCACCTGCGCCACCTCGCCCATGAGCTGCGCCAGCCCCTGGTGGTCGCGGTGGGCTACGTCTCCATGCTCGAGGACGGATCGTTCGGCGAGCTGCCTGCGGAGGTGAGGACGGTGCTGCGCACGGTCGCTGAGCGTCTCGATGCCATGAACGGGATCATCGATGACTTCGCGGAGGGCGGCGAACCGGCGCTCTGATCGAGCAGGTCAGGCGTGGACGGCTGTCAGCTCTCGGTCAACGACCGCGGCGAGCGCGTCGATAAACAGTGGGTCGGTGTTGGGCATGGCGATGCGATGGAAGCGTAGCTGAGCCGCGCGCGCCTGTTCGGCGGCGGCGACGTCGATGTCGTAGAGGATCTCGAGGTGGTCACTGACGAACTGCACCGGCACCACCAGCACGTCGGTGGCGCCTGACTCGCGAAGTCGCGGCAACACGTCGACGAGGTCGGGCTTGAGCCACTCCTCTGGGCTGTGGCCGGCGCTCTGGTACGCGAACGTCCACCTCTGCCTGTTAAAGCCGAGCCGATCGGCGACGGCGGCGATGGTCTCGTCGATCTGCGCCATGTAGCCGGGATCTCGTTCCACCACCGGCCGCGGCAGGCTGTGGGCGGTGAAGACGATGGCGACGCGGTCGCGGTCGGCCGCGTCGAACCGTCGCAGCGCTTCGTCGACCCGCGAACAGAGCGAGTCCACCCAGGCCGCAACCGTGTGCCATGCCCCCGCCATCCGAACCGGGAGATCCGGCGCGACCTCGGCGACGGCGGCGCTGAGCGCGCGCTCATAGCCGGTGAGGATCAGAGGCGAGTACTGCGGAGCGAGGACGATACCGACCACCCGGGTGGCGCCGCCGTCGACCAGGTCGCGCAGCGCGTCGACGATCTGTGGCGGCGAGTGGAGCATGCCTGCGGACACCGCAAATTCCTGGCCGCCGCCGCGCGCCTGGAGCTGACTGCCCAGTGCCGCGGCCTGCTCGCGCGTGATGTCGAGGAGTGGGGAGCGTCCGATGACGTCAAACCGGCGCGCGAACTCGGCGACCAGCTCCGGCGAGGGATCGCGACCTCCGCGCACGCTGCGCAGGTATGCGGGGACGTCAGCGGATGTCACCGCCGAGCCGAACGTCATGAGCAGCACGCCGGCGCGTTCGTCGCCGCTCACGAGGTGGCCGAGGTCCGCTCGTGCACAAGCTCGACGACCCTGCGCAGCGTCGCTGCGGGGGTGTCGGCAAGAACGCCGTGGCCGAGGTTGAAGATGTGGCCGGGCCGGCCGCCCGCCTCAGCGAGAACGCGCACGGTGTGCCGCTTCACCACTGGCCACGGCGCCAGGCACACGGTGGGATCGAGGTTGCCCTGGATGGCCAGGTCACCGATCCGCGACCACGCCTGGTCGAGCGGCAGTCGCCAGTCCACGGACATCGCGTCCGAGCCTGCCCCGGCCATCGCCTCGAGGAGGTGGGCGGCGCCGGTCCCGAAGTGGATGGTCGGAACGGTACCTGCGACACCACCGAAGATGCGGGTGACGTACGGAAGCGCGAACTCCCGGTACTCAGCGGCGGCGAGCACGCCGATCCAGGAATCGAAGAGCTGCACCGCCTCGACCCCAGCCGCCACCTGGGCACGCAGGTAGCGGATGGTGACCTCCGTCAGGGTCTCCATCAGCTCGTGCCACAGCGCCGGCTGACCGTACATGAGCGCCTTGCTGCGCGCGAAATCCTTGGTGGGGCGGCCCTCGATGAGGTAAGAGGCGACCGTGAACGGCGCCCCGGCGAAGCCGAGCACCGCGGTGCGACCGTCGAGCTCGCGGCGGATCAGCCGGATGGCCTCGAACAGGTCGGGCGTGGCCTCCTCGGCGTCGACGATGCGCAGCGCCCGCACCGCAGCCGTGTCGCGCACGGGCTCCTGGATGACCGGGCCGACACCGGGGTCGATGGCGAACGGCACGCCCATCCCGAAGAGCGGCAGCATGATGTCGGCGTACAGCACCGCGGCGTCGACGCCGAACTCGTCCACCGGCATCAGCGTGACCCTGGTGCAGAGCTCGGGCGTGCGCGTGATGGTGAGGATGTCATACGTCTCGCGCAGCTCCCGGTACGCCGCCAGACAACGCCCGGCCTGGCGCATGAACCACACCGGGGTGCGATCGACGGGCTGACGCTGTGCAGCCGCGAGGAAGCGCGTTGCCCCGGTCATGGCGATCGGCGACGCCGGTGCAGCGGTCATGGATCGAGCGTACCGGACGGTGACGGCAGGCCGGCCTGGCCGCCTTGTGTCAGCCGGTGGGGTGAATGCCCGGCTGCTGGATCAGACTGGCTGACCGGCGAGAACGCGCAGCACGTCGTCGCCGTAGCGGGCGAGCTTGGCCGGTCCGATCCCGGGCACCGTGACCAGCGCTGCCGCCGTTGTTGGATTGCGTCGCGCCAGCTCGCGCAGGGTACGGTCACCGAAGACGACGAAGGCGGGGACGCCCTCGGCGACCGACGTGACCCTTCGCCATCCGCGCAAGCGTTCGAACCGCTCGCCGGCGTCGCCATCCAGCTCCTCGTCCGGTCCGGCGTTCCTGGGCGGGCGCGGCAGGGCCGCGCCGATCACCTCGACCTCCACCTCGACCTCGCTGCTGCCGTCGAGCACCGCCTTGCCCAGGGTGGTCAAGGACAGCACCGGGCGCTCGCCGCTGCTCCGGCGCACGCATCCCTCCTCGACGAGGGTGGCCAGCAGCTCGCGAACGCCGTCGGTGCTCCAGGCGCGCAGGGCCCCGAAGAACCCGGCGTCCCTCACCCAGCTTCGCTGCTGGGTCCAGGCATCGTCGGCGCCGCGCAGCAGCGCGGCCAGGCGCGCGGCGCCGAGGTGCCCGTCGAAGCGCGCCACGCAGGCCAGCGCGGCTTGGAGATCCGCGACCGCGACGGAGCTGCGCGACCGGGCAGGGCTCAGGCAGTTGTCACACGACTGGCAAGTCCGCGGGGCGCCTTCCTCGCCGAAGTAGTCCGCGATGCGCGCATGGCGGCACCCGGTGCTGCGCGCGTAGTCCATGACCTGGTGGAGTCGCGCGTACGCGTGCTCCCGCAGCACGACCTGCGCGTCGAAATCGACCGGGGCACCCTGGAGGCGTGCGACATCTCCGCCGTCGAGCAGCGCGCCGGCGCGACGCAGCAGGTCGAGCGCGGCCCGCACCACGTGCTTCTCTCGATCCGGCAGACGACGCTCCCAATCGTCGACGTCCCAGCGGCCCTCGCGCAGCACCACCCGGTACACGTCGCGCACCGCGTCGCGCTCCGGATACGCCTGCTCGATGAAGAACGACTGCAGGTCGCGGTCCGCAGGGCTGTAGAGCAACGTGCAGTCAGCGCGCTCGCCGTCGCGGCCGGCGCGGCCCGCCTCCTGGTAGTACTGCTCGATGCTGCCCGGGAAATCGAGGTGCACGACATTGCGGATGTCGGGCAGGTCGATGCCCATCCCGAACGCGGAGGTGGCGGCGATCACCTCGATGTCGCCCTTCACGAAACCCGCGTGGGCGTGGTGCCGCGCGGGGCTGTCGAGGTCACCGTGGTACGCGGCAGCGCGGAAGCCGTTCTCGCGCAGCAGCTCGGCGATCTCCTCGGTGGCGCGCACCCGACCGCAGTACACGATGGCGCGGCCGGGGAGCGCGCGCAGCACGTTGAGCAGCGCAGCCCGCTTCTCGGCGAGACCGCGGCAGCGAACCACGCCTAGGCGGAGCTCGGGGCGGACGAAGCCGGTGACCCGCACCTCTGGCTCCTGCATGCCCAGCGAGCTGATGATGTCGGCGCGCACCCGCGGCGTCGCCGTCGCGGTGAAGGCGCCGATCGGGGGGCGCCCGCAGAGCGCGGCGGCGTCGCGCAGTCTGCGGTAGTCGGGCCGGAAGTCGTGGCCCCAACTGGAGATGCAGTGGGCCTCGTCGATGGCCAGGCGGCTGACCGTCAGCCCAGACAGCGCCGCGGCGAACGCGGGGACCCCAAATCGCTCGGGCGTCACGTAGAGGAAGCGCAGCGCGCCGGAGCGCGCCGCCGCCAGCGCCGCCTCCTGCGTCGCCCGATCGACCTGGGAGTGGAGTGCCGCCGCCGCAATGCCCAGGGAGGTGAGGCGCTCGACCTGGTCGTTCATGAGCGCGATCAGCGGGGAAACGACCAGCGTGAGGCCACCGGCGGCGATCCCCGGCACCCAGTAGCCGATGCTCTTGCCGGAGCCCGTGGGGGCGACGAGGAGAAGGTCCCGGCCGGCCTCGGCGGCGGCGACGATCTCGCCCTGCCCGGGGCGGAAGCTGCCGAAGCCGAAGACCGTGCGAAGGACGTCCTCCGCCATGTCGCTGGGCGCGCCCACCGTGGTCACCCCGGCACGGCGCCTGGGAACCCGCCGCCCACGCGCAGTGTCATCGCGCCGAGGGTAGCAGGCGTCCGCGGACGGTCCGCGGACGGCGCTCGCCGAGGCGGCTCAGTCGACGCCGATGTCGAAGGCCGTCGCCTCGTCAGAGCGACCATAGGAGCGGATGGCCACGTGGGTGTTGGTCCGGGTGATCCCTGGGAGCGTCGTGATCCGCTCCGTCACCAGCGTGGCCAGGGCGTCGAGGTCGGCGACCCGGACCACCGCGACGAAGTCCGCCGAGCCCGTGGTCGTGTACACCTCCGCGACCCCGTCGGTGTCGGCCAGCCCTCGGGCGACGTCGTGGATGTGGGCGGGCTCGCAGACCACGAGCAGGAAGGCAGTGACCACCGATCGAGCCTAGCAGGCGACCGTAGAATGCCGAGTCGCGCGCGCAGCCGAGAAACCCCAGGAGCGGCAGATGAAGAGCACGATGCAGCCGTACCAGCTGACGGTGACGTCCCTGATGCACCACGGGGCGCGGCTGTTTGGCGGCACCAGCGAGGTGATCACCTGGCGGGGTGACAAGGCGCGTCACGCGACCTACGCCGAGGTGGCCGAGCGCGCCGCCCGCCTCGCCAACGCTCTCTGCCTGATGGGCGTCAAGCCCGGCGATCGGGTCGCCACGCTGGCCTGGAACAACCAGGAGCACCTCGAGGCCTACCTGGCCATCCCCTGCATGGGCGCGGTCCTGCACACGCTCAACCTGCGCCTCACCCCGCAGCAGCTGGTCCACATCGTCAACGACGCCAAGGACAAGGTGATCATCGTGGACGGTTCGCTGGTGCCGTTGCTGGCGGCGATCCGCGAGCATGTCCCCACCGTCGAGCACGTGATCGTGTTCGGTGAGGGCGACACCGGCAAGCTCGGTGACCACGTTACGTACGACGACGTCATCGCCGCTCAGCCATCGACGTACGACTGGCCTGAGATCGAGGAGGACTCGGCCGCCGCGATGTGCTACACGACCGGCACCACCGGGGACCCCAAGGGGGTCGTGTACAGCCATCGCGCCATCTGGCTGCACTGCTTCGGGGTCTGGGGCGCCTTCCGCCTCGACGAACGCGAACGCCTGTTGGTGATCGTCCCGATGTTCCATGTCAACGCGTGGGGCATCCCCTACGTCGCTTGGATGCTCGGCTGCACGCTCCTGCTACCCGATCGCTTCCTACAGCCCGAACCGCTCTGCGCGTTCATCACCGCCGAGCGCCCGACATTCACCGGCGGGGTGCCAACCATCTTCACCGGCATGCTGCAGTATGCGCAGGCCAACAACGCCGACCTGTCGTCCATCAAGCGCGCCATCTGCGGTGGCTCCGCCGTGCCGCGCGCGCTCATCGAGGCGTTCCGCGACAAGCTCGACATCGAGCTCATACAGGCGTGGGGGATGACCGAGACCAGCCCGATCGGCTGCATCGCCACCCCGCCGCCGGGTGTCCCTGTGGAGGAGGAGATGGACTGGCGCAGCAAGACTGGGAGGGCGGTGCCTGGCGTCGACCTCCGGATCGTGGGCGACGACGGCGGCGAGCTCCCCTGGGACGGCAGGTCGGTCGGCGAGCTCGAGGCGCGCGGGCCGTGGATCACGGGCTCGTACTACGGCGTCGAAGCACCGGAACGTTTCCACGACGGCTGGCTGCGCACCGGCGACGTCGGGGTCATCGACTCACGCGGTTACCTGCAGATCACCGACCGCTCGAAGGACGTCATCAAGTCGGGTGGCGAGTGGATCTCCTCCGTCGAGCTGGAGAATCACCTCGCCGCTCATCCCGCCGTCGCCGAGGCGGCGGTCGTGGGTGTTGCCGACGCCAAGTGGGAGGAGCGTCCGCTTGCCGCGGTGGTGCTCAGGCCGGGCGCCGAGGCGGGCCCGGAGGACCTGCGCAACTTCCTCGACGGCAAGGTGGCCCGGTGGTGGCTGCCGGAACGCTGGACCTTCGTCACAGAGCTCCCCAAGACGAGCGTCGGCAAGCAGGACAAGAAGGTGATTCGTCAGCTCTACACCGACGGCAAGCTCGACGTGCAGGAGGTCGGCAAGGCGGCGCGCTGACCGCCACGCGAGCCGCACATCGGTACACTCGCCATCCCGTGCGGGAGTAACTCAACGGTAGAGTGCAACCTTCCCAAGGTTGAAGTTGCGGGTTCGAGCCCCGTCTCCCGCTCCGCCCTCCGAGCAATGCTAGTGCGCTGGAAGGGGAATAGGTAGACGGATGGGTGGGAGATGATGCACGCTTCCGGGTATGGCAAATCACCCCTCGCCCCCGTTATTGCCGACCACCGAAGAGCGCGCGGCTTTGGAGATGTGGACGCGCAGCCGATC
>NZ_JAEKNS010000152.1:0-15428 GCF_016464765.1 Candidatus Aeolococcus gillhamiae
GATCGGCTGCGCGTCCACATCTCCAAAGCCGCGCGCTCTTCGGTGGTCGGCAATAACGGGGGCGAGGGGTGATTTGCCATACCCGGAAGCGTGCATCATCTCCCACCCATCCGTCTACCTATTCCCCTTCCAGCGCACTAGATCTTGTAGCGCTCCAGCAGGCCGCGGGCGATGATCAGCTTCTGGATCTCGTTGGTGCCCTCGCCGATCACCAGCATCGGGGCGTCGCGGTAGAGCCGCTCCACCTGGTATTCCTTGGAGAAGCCGTAGCCGCCGTGGATGCGCATCGCTTCGGCGACGGTCTCAAAGCAGGTCTCGGTGGCGAAAAGCTTGGCCATGCCGCACTCGACGTCGGCGCGCTCGCCGGCGTCCTTCTTGCGCGCCGCCATCTGGGTCATCAGGCGCGCGGCGGTGATGTTGGTGGCCATGTCGGCGAGCTTGAGCTGGATCGCCTGGTGCTTGGCGATGGGGACGCCGAACGCGTGGCGCTGCTGGGCATATTCGATGGAGAGCTCGAAGGCGCGCTGGGCGACGCCGACGCCGCGCGCCGCGACGTTGACCCGGCCCAGTTCGATCGCGGCCATCATCTGCTTGAACCCTTCGCCTTCGACACCGCCGAGGAGATTGGTGGCCGGTTGGCGGTTGTCCTCGAAGACGAGCTCGGTGGTCTCCACCCCCTTGTAGCCGAGCTTCTCGATGCGCTTGGTGGAGCGGAAGCCGTCATACGTCTTCTCGGCGAGGATGCATGACATCCCCTTCCACGTCGGCTTGGCGTCGGGATCGGTCTTGACCAGCGTCGCCACCACCGTGGAGTGCTCGCCGTTGGTGGCCCACATCTTGGTGCCGTTGATGACGTAGTCGTCGCCATCGCGGCGCGCGCGGGTCTCGATGGCCTGCACGTCGCTGCCGCAGTTTGGTTCGCTCATCGAGAAGCCGCCGTGCATCTCGCCCGTCGCCAGCTTCGGAAGGAAGCGCTGCTTCTGCTCGTCGGTGCCGAACTGCTCGACGAGGTAGCTGACGATGAAGTGCGTGTTGATCACGCCGGTCACCGACATCCAGCCGCGGGCGATCTCCTCGCAGCACATCGCGTACGTCTCGAAGTCGAGGCCGGAACCGCCGTACTGCTCGGGGATGGCGAAGCCGAAGAAGCCGAGCTCCTTCATCTTGGCGACGATCTGGGTGGGGTACTCGTCGTCGTGGTCCAGCTGGTGGACGACGGGGATGATCTCGCGCTCGACGAAATCGCGGACCAGGCCGACGATCTCGCGCTGTTCGGGACGCACCTCGACACTCATGGCCGCGACTCTACGGCTGCGGTGCGTTGGGCCGGGTCGGGGGCGCCGGCCGTCACCGCCGCGCAGCGGTCCGATGCGATGCGCACCGCGCGTGGATCGATGTCGGCGGCCACCACCTCACACCCGGCAAGGAGGGCGGCCACCGCAGATGAGCCGCTGCCCACGAAGGGGTCGCACACCATCATGCCCGGCTCGGCGCTGCCGGCGAGCATGCGGCTGAACAGCGCCACCGGCTTCTGGGTTGGATAGGCGCCGCGATGGATGCGCTTGATCGGCCACACGTCGGCAAGGTCGCGACGGGAGAGGCGCCGGTGACCCTTGGTGGCGAACACGATGGTCTCGTGACGGCGCCGGAAGTAGTGGCCCATGCCCAGGTTCACTTTGTCCCACACGATCAGATTCTTGACCGCGAAGACCTCGCGCATCAGGTGCCCGAGCGACAGCAGCGAGAAGCTGTCGAACATGACGTAGATGTGGCCGCCGTCGCGCATCACACGGTGGCACTCACGCAGGAAGGCCAGGAAGGTGTCCGGGTCGTCGCGGAACTCGGTGAACCAGCGCTGGTTGGCCGCGTCGCTGTAGCGCCCCACGATCCGTCCGTTGCCGAACGACATGTGCTGGTTCATGCCGCTGTAGGCCGGATCGGTGGTGACGACGTCGACGGATCCTTCGGGGAGCGACGCCAACAAGCGCATGCAGTCGGACTGCTCCACGCGCCACGGAGCTGCCAGCGGCTGTTCCAGCGCGGTCATGCCGCAACGCTACCAGCGAATCCGAGCTGCTGGCGGGCCTAGCCGAAAGCCGCTACAGTTGACTCGTTCCGCAGGCAACATGAGTGGAGGGCAGACCATGGCAGCGACTGTTGCGCTCCTGGCGCGTCCCACCGCCGTCGTTCCCGGTCCCGCCCGCTAACTCAGGCGGTTCGCGGTCGCCCTGTGCGACCGATCCCACGCGAGGCCGGGTGTTCCTTCACTCGGAGTTGCTCGTGCAGACAATCCCTTCGAACCTGTCCCGCCTGGGGTGGGACGCTTCCCACGCGGCCGCGTTGCGCGCGTCCGCCCACGCGTCCGCCGTTCCCGCCCGGGTTGCGCTCGTCTCGGCGCAGCGCCTCGTCGTCATCGGCGAGGACGACCTGCGCGAGGTCACCGTCTCCGGGGGTGTGCGCGCGGCGCCGCCCGAAGGCGGCATCACCACCGGCGACTGGGTGGCCGTCGCTGACGAGGTCGTGGTCGCGGTCCTGCCACGCCGCAGCGTCCTGCTGCGCCGCGCCGCCGGCGCCGCGGTGACCGCCCAGGCCGTCGCGGCCAACGTCGACACGGTGTTCATCGCGGTGCCACTGGGCATCCCGGTCGGCGTACGCCGGCTGGAGCGCAGCCTGGCCATCGCCTGGTCGAGCGGCGCGCGTCCGGTGGTTCTGCTCACCAAGGCCGACCTCAGCGCCGACCTTGCTGCCGACCTGGACGCCGCCGGTGCGGCCGCGGCGGCCGCGCAGGTCATCGCCGTCAGCGCCGCCGGTCTCGGGCTCGACGCAATGCGCGCGGTGCAGCTGCCCTCCCAGACCGGGGCCATCGTCGGCCCCAGCGGTGCCGGCAAGTCGACGCTGGTCAACGCGCTGCGCGGCAACGACCAGCTGGCCACCGCCGCGGTCCGCGCGGACGGGCGCGGACGGCACACCACCACGCACCGCGAGCTGCTCGAGCTGCCCGGCGGCGCGCTGCTCATCGACACGCCGGGCATGCGCGAGATGGGGGTGTGGGACGCGCAGGCAGGCATCGACGCGGTCTTCGGCGAGCTCACAGCAATCGCCGAGCGCTGCCGCTTCAACGACTGCGCCCACCAGGGTGAGCCCGGGTGTGCCGTGCAGGCGGCTGCCCAGGACGACCCGGGCATCCTCGACCGCCTGGCCTCGATGCACAAGCTGGAACGGGAGCAGCGCCACCTCGACGAGCAGGTCGATGTCCGCCTTCGCGCGGAGTCGCGCAGGCAGCATCGTCGCCGGGCGCGCGCCCTGCGCAACCAACCCCATCATTGATGGGGCCGTGGTCAGTGGGCGCGGCGGTAGGTCACCGTGATCACCCGGCGGGGTCGGCCCGAGGTGTTGGCCGTGCCGCTGTGCCAGAGGTGGGAGCTGAACACCAGGACGTCCCCGGCCGGGCCGGTGATGCACACCTCCTCGCGATGCCGGGCGTGCGGGTCGGAGAGGTTCTTCGGCGGGATCGACCCCGAACGGTGGCTGCCCGGGACCAGCCGGGGTGGCCCGTTGCCGGCGCTGACGTCGTCAAGGAAGAACATCGCCTGGACCTGCTGGTCGTGGCCGGGTGCGATCGGCCCCGCCCAGTCCACGTGCAGACCCTGCTGTGCGGTGGGCCCGACCGGGTTGCGCATCAGCGTGCCCACCACCAGCGGGTCGGGCCCGAGCAGCTCGGACACGGCCTCGAGGACCGCCGTGGACGCGGCCAGCGTCTGCGCCGGTTCGCCGATCACTCCCGCGTCGCGGATCCAGACCGTGCCGGCGCGGACGTCGACCCCCTCGGCGCCGGTCTCCACTGCGTTGTCCACAGCCGTCCGCAGGGTGGCCAGGGCGGCGGCGTCGAGCCCGCCGGGGATCACCGCGTAGCCGACAGTCCTGATCGAGGTCATGCCGGCGGCCAAGAGTAATCGTCACATCGGCCTGGGTGGATTTTTCGCCAGTCACAGCCGGCCAGACACCTCCGACGTTTCCGTAACGGCTGCGCGAGGCGAGTAAAAGATGTAACAAACTATGCTACGTTTGCTCCGCCTGACGCGTTCAGGCAGTCACAAACCATCTGATCAAGGAGCAAGCAGACATGACCGGACCTCTCAAGGTGGCAGTCGCGGGATTTTCGGCCGCGCTGGTGATGGGAGCGTTCTCTGGCGCGGCCCTGGCCTCTTCTCAGGCGCACGGCGGGCCCACAAACGCCAAGCAGGTGAGTGCGTCGTGCTCGGCGTCCGGCAACAATCTGATCCAGGACATCTCGTTCACCACCAACCAGGGCACCTCGACCTCGCTGAGCGGTCACGTCGCCACTCCCGACCACGTCGTGGTCGCGTTCACAGTCCCGGCCGCCTGCACCCTCGATGAGGCCTCGATCGTCTCGTACCAGGCGCCCAGCGGCACCTTCGACGCCAATACGGCTTCGCAGCAGACGGTGTTCCGCTCCCAGAGCGGCACCAACCTGGCGGCCGGTCGCCACACCCTTGCCGTCGATGTTCCCGCCTGCTACTTCCAGGTGGACTTCGTCCGCGGAGCGGTCATCGCGCACCTCGGCCCGCAGGGGTCGAACAACTTCTACAACGCGCAGGGGCGCCTCATCGCCTCCGCCAATGGCGGCAGCAAGTCGTGCAGCGCCGGCGGCACGGGCGGCACCACCGACAGCGTCTGCGCCAGCTCCAGCCCGCAGCTGAGCGACGTCAGCTTCCTTCTCGGCGGCAGCAAGACGGTGAGCAACCTGCGCGGCCAGGCGGCCGCCGGCGAGATCGTCAAGGCGACCTTCACGGTCCCGGCCAACTGCTCGATGCAGCTCAGCCTGGCCTCGTACACCGCACCGCTGCCCTACTTCACGACGGCGAGCGCTCCGCAGCAGACGCTGTTCGACTCCCAGACCGGCACCTTCACAGGCGGCGTTCACTCGATGAGCATCACCCTGCCGACGTGCATGTACCAAGTCGACTTCGTGCACGGCGCGGTGCTGAGCCACTTTGGGCCCGACTTCTACGAGGGCCGCCTCATCAGCGCCGACAACGGCGGCACCACTTCGTGCAGCGCGACCACAAGCACACCGACACCGACGCCTTTGCCGAAGAACACTCCCACGCCGACCCCAACCCCCACGCACACCACCCCGGGCCCGGTGACCACCCCGACCCCCAGCGGCAGCGTGCTGGCGGTCAAGGCCACCCCGACTCCGGCGATGGCCGTGCTCGGCACCAGCACCTCCACCCCGGACACCGGCACCCACCTGGCGATCGGCACGGCCGCGCTGCTCGCCGTGACCGGCCTCCTCTTCCTCGGCCTCGCCAGGATCCGCCCCGAGGAGATCTAACCCAGCAACGACCACCGGAAGGGAATCAGAAGGGCCGGGAGCAAAGCGCTCGCGGCCTTTCTCCGTTCAACCGCCCTGACCGGCTACCACGAGAGGAGAGGGGACGGCAGGGGCGTAGAGAGACATCGCCGGAGCAGCGCAGAGACCCACTGGCGAAGCCAGGGGCTCTGCAGCGGCCGCGAAGGCTGCGAACGAAGCCCCTGTCGTCCCCTCTCCGACTCACACGGGGAGAGGGCAGACGGCTCCTATCCCGCGACCGCCTCAGCAGCCTCCTCACGCGGCGACGGTGTCAGCCCGGCGGCCCGGCCACGCAGCTCGAACTGCATGGCCATCTTCCGCGACGCCTCGTCGATCATCTCGTCGCCGAGCATGACCGCGCCGCGACGCTCCACCTCCGTGGCGTGACGGTACGCCTCGAGGATCTGCACGGCCTTGTCGAAGTCCTCCTGGCTCGGTGTGAACACCTCGTTGGCGGGCTCGATCTGGCCGGGGTGGAGCACCCACTTGCCGTCGTAGCCGAGCGCCGCGGCCCGTCCCGCGGCTTCGCGGAAGCCCTCGATGTCACGGATGAGGAGGTAGGGACCGTCGATCACCTGGATGCCCGCGGCCCGGGCGGCGACGGCCAGCTTGAAGAGCACGTAGTGAAAGATGTCGCCCGGGTAGTTGTAGCTGTTGGCGACGGTCAGCGAGGGCAGCTGCATGTTCGCCGAGAAGTCGGCAGGCCCGTAGGTGATGGTCTCGATCCGCTTGCTGGCGAAGGCGATCTCCTCGGCACTCATGAGCCCGAGCGCGTCCTCCACCTGGGCCTCGATGCCGATGCTGCCCAGCTCGTAGCCGAGCGTCTGTTCGAGGCTGCCGAGCGCGCGGTCGACGAAGGCGATGTCACCGGCGTTCTGGACCTTCGGGACCATGATGCAGTCGAGCACGTCGCCGGCCCCGGTGACGATCTCGCGGATGTCGTCCAGCGCGAACTGGCTGCTCACCTGGTTGATGCGCACCACGCGCACCTTGCCCTGCCAGTCGTGGGTGCGCAGCGCCTCGACGACCTTGCCGCGCGCCGCCGGCTTTTCCAGCGGCGCGCAGGCGTCCTCGAGGTCGAGGAACACCTCGTCCGCGGCCGACGCCGCCGCCTTCTCCATCATCCTCGGGTTGCTGCCCGGGCAGGCGAGCACGGATCGGCGCAGACGCGTCGGCATGGCTCCTCCTCCTAGGCGCCGGTGGACGGCGCGTCGCCACCCTCGTCCGGCGTCGGGGAATTGTCGGGGTGGTCGTCGGGTGCCGGTGGCCGGGGGCGGTCGTCGTACGACTCGCTGGCGCCCGTGGACGGTGGGGCGCTGCCGAAGCCGGGCAGCTGGCCGGAGACATCCGGGGTGCCGTCCGGGCTCATCGGGAAGCCGAGACCGCTGAACAGCTTGGCCAGCTCGTCGGGGCCGCCGAGGTCCTCCTGGACGCGGTCCATCATGCGCATCAGCAGCTCCTGGATCTGGGGATCGCCGGCGAGCTTCTCCTGGACTCCGCCGAGCTGGCCGAGGAGGTCCTTCACCGCCGCCTCCTGGGCCACCTGCATCAGCACCGGCTGGCTCGACGCGGCCACCACGGTCTGCGACTGCTCGCGAAGGATCTCGAAGCCGCGACAGGCCAGGCAGGTTCCCTGGTGCTGGCAGCGGCACAGCTGGTTCTTGAGGCGATCGAGCTCGCGGTGCAGCCCGCTGAGATCGACGCCCCCGCCTTCTTCAGCTTCAGCCATGTGCTGATCCTAGTGCAGCGCGACTTCCGGGGCCCTGCTCTCCAGGCTGGGTGCAACCGCGGCGGCGGCGCCGGCGGGTCCCGCCCAGCGCGGCAGGCGGTCCGCCGGGAAGGCCGCCTTGGCGAACAGCAGCTGCACGTCGGAGATGCGCCGCTCGGTGAAGCCCGCCTCACAGAGCGAGAGGTACAGCACCCAGAAGCGCCGGAAGCGCTCGTCGAAGCGGGGATCGAGGCGGCCTGCGTTGCCGAGGAAGTTGGCCCGCCAGGCGGCCAGCGTCAGCGGGTAGCTCGAGGTGATGTCCTCGAGGTCGACAAGCTGGAGGTCGCTCTTCTCGGCGGCGTCGATGAGCGACTCCAGGGAGGGGCAGATCCCGCCAGGAAAGACGTGCGCGTTGATGAATGTCGAGGTGCCTCGCGTCGCCAGGAAGGAGCGGTGCGGCTGGCAGATCGCCTGGATGGCGGCCAGGCCGTCGGCCGTCAGCAGCCGGTTGCAGACCTCGAAGTAGGTGCCGAAGTAGCGCCAGCCGATGGCCTCGATCATCTCCACGGACACCAGCTTGGTGAACCTGCCGCGGAGGTCGCGGTAGTCCTCGAGGAGCACAGTCACGCGGTCCTCGACGCCGTGCCGGCGCACCCGCTCGCGAGCGAGCCGGTGCTGCTCGGTGCTGATCGTTGTGGTGGTGACCCGGCAGCCGTACGTCTGCGCCGCGTACACCGCGAGTCCGCCCCAGCCCGAGCCGATCTCTACGAGGTGATCGGACGGCCCCAACTGCAGCTTGCGGCAGAGCCGGTCGATCTTGGCGATCGACGCCTCGTGCAGGGTGGAGTGCGCGCTCTCGAAGATGCCGCTGGAGTACGACATGGTGTCGTCGAGCATCAGCTCGAACAGGTCGTTGCCGATGTCGTAGTGCTGTCCGATGTTCTCCCGGCTGCGCTCGCGCGTGTTGCGATGGAGCCACTCGCCGGCGTTGCGCAGCGGCCGCAGCAGCGGGTTGATGGCGGCCTGGACGCGGTCGAGGGTGTCGAGGTTGCGGATCGCCAGCCGTACCACCGCGACGAGGTCGTCGCAATCCCAGGCGCCCTCGGCGTAGCTGCGCGCGGCGCCGATGCTGCCGCGCAACAGCGAGCGGTAGAAGCTCGCCCGGTGCACGCGCAGCACCGCCCGGACAGGGAAGGTCGCCATCGACCCGAAGCGATGGCGGAGGCCGCCGTCTTCGACGATCTCGAGCTCGCCGTTGCGTATCGACGAGAAGACGCGCAGCGCGACGGCGCGCACCGCAGCGTCGATCCGGGGGAGCTCACTGAGGGTCGGTGCCGGACGCAGGCTCGGCGCGACTGCGGTCATGCGGCGGCGTGCTCCTCGGAGATGTGGTGAGGATGGGGATGGTAGGGAACTCGCTTGCGCCACAGGTGGAGCGCCTGCCAGTAGATGCCTCCGAGCACTCGCAGTGACATGGGCGGATTGCGGAGCAGGAGCCCGGCCATGGTGGCGCGAGTGAGCGGGCGCCGGCGTAGGGCGATGCCCGTCTGTAGGACGAGCTCCGCGCCGTCGGCCACGTCGATGGCCACAGCGACGCCCGCCCGCGGCCGGCTCAGCCGCCAGCGGTACTCGAGCGCCATGGGCAGGAAAGGCGAGACGTGGAGCTCCTTGGGCAACCGTCCGGCGTGGACGCGCTCGTCGCCGCGCATGTCGAGCACGTAGTGGGTGCGCTCACGCCACGGGGTGCTAGTCACCTCGAGCACCGCCCACTGCAGCGTCTCGCCGTCGCTGTCGAAGCAGTAGTACACAGAGATGGGGTTGAACCCCTTGCCCAGGTACCTGCAGTGGGTGAGCAGGCGCACCGGGCCCGAGGGCCGGGAGCCGGTGCGTTCGGCGACCAGCTCGCGCACCCAGGCGTCGAGCGGTTGCGACGGATCGCCCGGGTAGTCGCTCCGTCGCCAGCGCGCCAACGCGGGACGTGTGGTCGACCACAAGAGGCGGTGCGAGAACACCTCGTCGAGCTCGTCAAGGTCGAGATAGAGCATGAAGACGCTATACCGGAACGAGTGCTCCACCGGCATGCGGCGACGGTGGTGCACAGATCCCTGATAGATGCAGCTGTGCCGGATCACGAGAGGCTGGCACCGAAGTGCGCGGCGACGCGGAGCGCCGAGTCCACGCCGTCCTCGTGGAATCCATACCCCCAGTACGCGCCGCAGAAATACGTTCGATTGGCGCCGAGAACCGACTCATGGCGATCCTGCGCGCTGACGCTGCGATGGGTGAACACGGGGTGGTGGTAGCTCAGCCGCTTGACGATCTTGGTCTCGTCGATGCCCTGGAGGTTGTTGAGGGTGACGCAGAACTGCTCGGGTGCGGTGATCGCCTGCAGCCTGTTCATGTGGTAGGTCACCGCACTGCTGCCGGTGTCGCGATCGACGACCTGGTAGTTCCAGCTCGCCCAGGCGCGGCGCCGGCGCGGCAGCACGCGCAGGTCGGTGTGCAGCGCTACCTCGTTGGTCTGGTACTCGAAGGCGCTGAGCAGCTCGCGTTCGCGCGGCGTCGCATCGCTGAGCATGCGCAGCGCCTGGTCGGAGTGGGTGGCGATGATCACGCGGTCGAATGACTCCGCCTCGCCGTGGCGCGGGCGGATCTCGACCGCGTCCTCGCTGCGCTCGATGGACATGATCGGCGCCTGCAGGCGGACCTTGCGCCGGAAGGTGCTGGTCATCGCCTCCACGTACCGCGCCGACCCGCCCGGCACCGTCGACCACCGCGGGTGGTTGCCGACCTGGAGCAGCCCGTGGTTGTCGAGGAAGCGCGCCAGGTACTTGGCGGGGAACGCGCGCGCCTCCTCCTCGGGGGCGGACCACACCGCCGCCACCTGGGGAACGATGAGCCGATCGACGAAGGTGCGCGAGTAGCGCCGTGAGTCGAGGAACTCGCCGAGGGTGGGGCCCTCGCCGAGCTGCTCGAGCAGGCGGCGCGCCTCGCGGTGGAAGCGGACCTTGTCGGCGAGCATCCGGTAGAAGCGTGGGCGCACCAGGTGCGAGCGCTTGGCGAAGATGGCGTTGGCGCTCTGGCTGCCGTACTCGAAGTCGTCGTCGCGGGAGCTGACGCTGAAGCTCATGTCGGAGGCCTGCTCACCGATCCCGAGGCGGCGCAGCAGGCGCCGGAAGTTGGGGTAGTTGGGCTCGTTGAAGACGATAAACCCAGTGTCCACCTCGTAGCGGCCGCTCTCTACCTCGACGGGGACGGTGTTGACGTGCCCGCCGGCGTAGGTGCCGGCCTCGAAGACGGTGATGTCGTGCTCGCGATGGAGCAGGTACGCGGCGACGAGCCCGGACACACCCGCGCCCACCACCGCAACCTTCACACCCGCAACATACGGCCCCGACGCCACGGCGGATCATTCCGTCGCGACCCATGAGATGCGCACAGAGGCCTGAAGGCGACGTGTGCCACGATCGCGTCATGTCGATGCGATGGCAGCAGCGCCGCGTCCGCCTTCCGTGGGGACGCCTCTCCGTACAGGTCGCGGGCGATGGGGCGCCTCTGCTCCTGCTTCATGGTCTGGGAGGCAGCGGGCGCTACTGGGCGGGCATCGGGCCACTCCTGGCCCAGAACCGCACGCTGATCGCCCCGGACCTGGCCGGCTTCGGCCGCTCCGACAAGCCAGCCATCGAGTACACCCGCGACTTTCATGTCGGGACCATCGAAGCGCTGCTCGCTGCGCTCGCCGTGGAGGGTCGCCTTGACGTCGCCGGGCATTCCATGGGCGGCATCCTCGCGGGGCTGTTCGCGGCCCGCCACGCCGACCGGGTTGCGTCCCTCGCGGTGGTCGCCTCGCCCTTTCCGCGCCGCCAGACGCATGCCTTCCGGACACCACGCGGCTTTGCCGGCAGGACGGTGTATCGCACCCTGCAGCGGCTGCTCCCGCTTGTGGCGCCGGTGGTGCGCTCGCCGGTGTTCCCGCGCGCGGTGATCGCTGACTACCTGCGCCACACGCTCGACAGCTACAAGAAGACCTCGCATGCGCTCATTTGGGACCCCACCGTTGCCGAGGAGCTGGCCACTCTCGATGAGCGCCTCCGGGGACATCCCCAGCTTCTCCTCTACTCCGACGAGGACACCACCATCGGTGCCGACAGCCTGGGCCGCTGGCAGGAGGTGCTTCCCCACGCCGAGGTGGTGGTCATATCCGGCGCCCACCAGCTCCTGCTACGCGACCACTTCGCGACGCTGGCGCGCTGGTACACCCGGGATGTGGTGTCGCCGATCGAACCGCTCGCCGCCGAGGGATCCAGGCCTAGCGCTTGAGCGCCTTGTCGAGGATGAGCACCGACGCCTCGAAGAAGATGATCAGGGGAACGAAGAGGGCGGTCGGCGTGTACGGATCGGCGCCAGGGGTCACGAGCAGCGCGGCGGCGATGATGGCAACCCAGATCGCCTTGCGCTTGCGCCGCAGCAACTTCGAGGAGACGATGCCGAGGACGCCGAGGAGGAGGACCACGACCGGCAGCTCGAAGGTGACACCGAAGGCGACGATCAACAGGAGCAGGAACGAGAGATAGGAGTTGATGTCGGGGAGGTACACGGCACTGTTGCCGAGGA
Organism: Candidatus Aeolococcus gillhamiae; assembly: GCF_016464765.1. NCBI lineage: Bacteria > Bacillati > Candidatus Dormiibacterota > Candidatus Dormibacteria > Candidatus Aeolococcales > Candidatus Aeolococcaceae > Candidatus Aeolococcus > Candidatus Aeolococcus gillhamiae. Next base: position 11,700 of record NZ_JAEKNS010000152.1, read on the forward strand.
ACGTGGCCAGGAAGTTGAGCCCGATGGGCATCACGAAGTAGGCGAACGCGGCGCCTCCGACGAAGAGCAGCAGCGCCGATGCCACGAACGGTCCGACGAACTTCTTCTCGACCGGACGCAGACCTGGGGCAACGAATGTCCATACCTGCCAGAGGATCACGGGCAGAGCGCCCACCAGTCCCGCGACGGCGGAGATCTTCAGCGGGATGGTCAGCCCCTCGGTGGGGCTGGTGAAGATCGCCGTCGACGTGATGTGGTTGTTGGTGCGGCCCAGCACCGTTGTGAGCGGCCGCAGCAGGAAGTCGAGGATGTGGCCGTGGAAGACGACGGCGGCGACCGTCGCCGCCACCCACGCCAGCGCCGAGATGAGCAGCACGCGGCGCAGCTCCTCGAGGTGCTCGACAACGGACATCGAGCGGCCGCGATCGGCGGTCGCCTGCATCTCCTAGCGCCCGGCCGGAGTGGTGATCACCTCAGGCCGCGGTGCGGTCGTCGGCGGCCGGCGCGGCGGCGGGCAGCTTCGGCTCGGCCGCGGCGACCGGGGCCTCGGGCGTGGTCGCGGCGGCGAACTCCGCCTTGGTGTCGGCCGATGCCTTGCGGAACTCGCGGATGGCACGGCCCATCCCGGAGCCGACATCAGGGAGCTTTCCCGGGCCCCAGACGATGAGCACGACGACGAGAAGGATGGCCAGGATCCAGACGTGACCGGTGCCAATGAACGGCATGCTGCGTTACCTCCGTGAGTGATTCCTGCTGTTACGTACGCAGGGGGACTGAAACCGGATGCATGTCGAACCGCGGTCCTGTCGCGGAACCGCGGTCCTATCGCAACTAAGGGAATTGCGCGCGCGCGAGATAGCCGGAGTGCACTCGCTTGTCAACCTGCGTATTCGAAGTGATCTGCGGGCGCATGTGTCTGCGTACTTGAGCATGACCAGTTCACCGATCACGGGAGACCCATATGAAGTTGGATGACCGTCAGCTGACGGTACTCATCGAGGAGTCGCAGGACATGCAGGCCGATGCGCTGCGTGGACTCGACGACAACCTTGCAGACCTCCGCGACCTCCGGGCCGACCGTGGTCACACACCGGCCGAACCAGAAGAGATGGCGGCCTTTCTCGAAAGCCGACGAGGGGTGCTGCGCCGCCTCGGACTCACCGGAGGTGGCCTGGCCACGCGCGGGCTTCTCGGCGGAGGCCTTGCCGCCGCCTTGGTCAGCACGCTCACCAAGCCGGTGTTCGCCGACTCATCGCTGGATGTGATGATGCTGCAGACCGCGTCCTCACTTGAGCATCTGGCCGTCGCCACCTATGGCGCCGCGCTGCAGTTGCCGTTCATCTCCGGTGGCAACGCCGTCATCAAGACCTTCGCGATGACGACGATGGACCAGCACAACCAGCACAAGATGGCTTTCCAGGCACAGACGACTGCCCTGGGCGGCAAGGTGCAGAACAGCGACGATCCTGCGCTCGCGCCGATGGTAGCGACGGCGAAGGCGGCGCTGAAAGCCCCGCTCGACGTGGTGAACCTCGCGGCGCTCCTCGAGTACACCGCACGCGACACCTACCTTGCTGACGTTTCGATGTTCACAGACAAGAAGTCGCAGATGATCATGTCCACGGTCATGGGCGTCGAGACCCAGCACCTCGCGACCCTGCTCGCCGTCGCTGCTTTACTGCCCGCCAACGATCCCACGCTGATCGCCATTCCCGTCGACGCCAGCAAGCTCCCCGCCGCCGCGGGCAGCGCCGGATTCCCGGACGCGATCCCCAACACAACCCATGCCCGTCCAGCGCAGGAAGGGGCAGTGTCATGACTTTGGAGAACACAGTGAGCAAGGACTCTTCGATTCTTCACCGGGTGGCGACGGCAGCAACCGATCGCCGCACCTTCCTCGCGGGGAGCGGTGCAGCGGGTGCCGCGGTGCTAGTCGCGGCATGCGGAAGCAGCACCTCCTCGCCGAGCAGCTCCAGCAGCAGCGCGTCGTCGCCCACGCCGAGCGGCGGCGGAGACGCGGCCGTCGCGATGACCGCCGCAAGCCTCGAAGTGCTCGCCGTCGCAACCTACAAGGCGGCAGGAACGGCGGCCACGGCAGGCCACCTGGGTGCCGTGCCACCGGCGGTGGCGACCTTTGTGACGACGGTTGGCGCGCACCATCAGGCGGCTCTCGACAAGTGGAACGCCGTGCTGCAGACGGCCGGCGCTCCTGCGGTGACCGCACCGCCTGCCGACCTCAATCAGACCGTGCAGACTGCGTTCGCGGCCGTGACAGATGTGCCCGGCCTTGCCAAGCTCGCGCTCATGCTCGAGAAGACCGCGTCCGACACCTACCTGGCGGCCGGCCCGACCTTGCAGAGCAAGGATGCGATCACCCTGGCCGGGGCGCTCCAGATCGTCGACCAGATGCACGCGGCAATCCTGTACTACGTGCTCGGACAGTACCCGGTCCCCGACGTCTTCCAGAAGACGGACATGGCGTACTCCCCGCCCAAGTAACGGCTGCGGCAGGTCCGCGTCACCTCTGCGCGTGGAGGTGGCGCGGGCCGTCGCTGCACACAACGAAAGGGAACTCCGCCTTGCATCTCCGTGCACTGATTCTCGCCGTCGGCGCGGCCGGCGCGGTCGCGGCATGCGGCAGCACCGCCTCAACCGGCTCGTCCGCGCCCGCCTCCGGCGGGGCGAACACCATCACCATCAAGAATTTCGCGTTCGGACCCGCAACCCTGCACGTCAGCACAGGGACCACGGTGACTTGGACCAACAGCGACTCGACCACTCACACCACCGCGGCCGACAAGTCGGCTGCTCAGCAGTGGGACTCGGGCAACCTCACACCAAACACCTCCTACGCGGTGACCTTCGCCAAGCCGGGAACGTATTCCTTCCACTGCACCATCCACAACTACATGACCGGCACGGTGGTGGTCAGCGGGTGACGGCCCTACCGCTTGCCTGGCCGCGCCAGCCGAGAGATCGAGGAGTGGTGGCGGTCGCCAGGGTGGTCGGCGCCGGACTGCTCGTCGCGATCGGGCTCATCCACCTCTCGCTGGCGCCGACGTACATCCTGGTGGCGACGTACATCGGGATCCTCTTCTACGTCACGTGCGCAGTCGCCTGGCTCAGTGCGCTGGCCATCCTGGTCGGCGTCCGCGGCGCGTGGCTCGTCGGTGCCCTGCTCTCGGCGGGCACGATGTCCGGGCTCGTGCTCGCGTCGACGACCGGTCTCCCGGCCTTCATGGACAGCTTGTCTGCCCCGCTGGCAACGCTCTCCCTGGCGCTCGAAGGCGGCTTTCTCGCCCTGTACGCCAGCGCCGCCATTGCCCGCCGCAGTCCGGTGCTGAGCGGCCGCCGCTGAGCAACCGGGGGAGCCTGGTGGCAGGCGGCGGAGCCGATCAGGCGGTGACCGTCGCGCGGCTGTCACCGCCGCGCCTGTTGCAAGCGCAGTCCCCTGCGCTATAGTCAGCTCACGCGGGAGCCTTCGGGAACCGCTGCGCGGCCAGTGCGGCCGCCACCGTCAGAGCAGTGTCGTCGCTTGCGCTGATGCCCGAATCCATCCCGAACCGGATGCATGACGCCGGGGACTGTACCCCCACGGCGTCCGAGGTTTGACCGTCCGACTGATATCCCCGGACCTCGCTCTCGACCGTCTCCATCTCATCGTGCCCGACGGCAGTGACGCCATGGTGGTGCTCACCACGCTCGCGGACGGGGATGCGAAGGACGCCG